>JASFRI010000105.1:0-11363 GCA_050115015.1 Acidobacteriota bacterium | reverse complement strand
GACCGAGGCGAAGAAGAAGTGGTCGAACGAAACCGAGCTCGGGATCGTGGCGACCCGGGGGAACTCCACGACGCAGACCCTCGGGCTGAAGGACACGCTGCGGCGCTTCTGGAACAAGGCCCGCTTCCAGCTGAAGCTCCAGGGCACCCTGCAGCAGTCGGGCGACGACCGGGAGCGGGTGGTGGATCCCGGCTTCACCTGGGAGCCCGGCGCCCCGCCTCCCGCCGACGTCACCACGACCCTGGTGACGCCACCCGTCGAGACGGACAACGAGATCTACCTGATCGAGGGGCGCTACGACCGGGACATCCGGAAGAACCTGACCTGGAACGCCGGCGCCAGCTGGGACCGCAACGTGGACGCCGGGATCATCAACCGCTACATCGTGTTCGGGGGCGTCGGGAACGTCTGGTGGGACCGCGAGGACCTGCACTTCTACACGACCTACGGCCTGAGCTGGACCGACCGCCAGGAGGAGGACCCGGACCCCGAGAAGGACGACCGGTTTCCGGGCTTCCGCTTCACCTGGGATTACCTGAACCAGTGGGGGAAGGTGACCACGTACGAGAACGACTGGACCGTCAACGTGAACCTGAAGGACGCGGCGGATTACTCCTTCGACATGGTCAACAAGCTGACCGTGTCGATGGCGAAGCACCTGTCCCTGAGCGTGAGCCTGCAGTGGCTCTACAACAACGAACCGGCCCTGGAGGACGTCGATCTGATCGCCTACGTGGAGGTCGTCGATCCGGACGGCGTTCCCGGCAGCGGCGACGAGTTCATCCGGACGACGGACGGCGGGGCGGAGCTCAACCTCGGGGAGGTCCAGGAGAGAAAGGACTCCCTCGACACCATCTTCATGACGTCCCTGGTGATCAGCTTCTGAGGGTCACGCGGAGGATCGGGTGCCGAAGAGCAGTGCGGCCTCCAGGAGGTCCATCGATTCCAGCGACAGGTGCTGATCGAACTGGAGCCGCGGCGTGTCCGCCGGGAGCAGCGAGGCCACCCGGTCGCGCACGAGCCTGGAGACGTAGATGGTGTCGGCGGTCCGGGCGAGCTCGCGGACCTGCTCCGGGTTGTCCGCCGCCACCGCCTGGATGCGGCCGGCGGCGGCCGCGCTCAGGCCCATGTGTCGGGCCGCCTCCACGAACGACCTCCAGCCGCTGGTGGAGCTGAGCACCATCAGCAGCACCCCCTGTTCCGCCGCCTTCATGAGCGCCGGGAAGAAATCCGGCCGTGCGCGCACCTGCAGGGCGTGCTTTCCGAGGGACCGGGCGAGGTCCGCCACCCGGGCCATGTGATGCTCGGTGGTGACGAGGAACGTGGCGTCACGGAGGGTGCTGACCGTCTGCGGGTGGTCGAGGGACTCCTCCATGACGGGGATCGTCTGGGCCCCCAGCCGCGAGCGGATCTCGTACGTGAACAGCGCCAGCTGCTCGCGGGTGCATTCCACCACCGCGATCCGGGCGGCCGGGATGCGGTTCCGGGAGACGTACGACTCGAACATCCGCACCGCCCGGTCGGGCTGGACGCCCATGCGCTGGCACTCGGCCACCGAGCTGCGAAAGAAGCGGTGCAGGCTCAGGAGGCGCTCCCCGTCCAGATCCCGGCGACGGACGTCGGCGACGTAGGCGCCGCTTCCCGGGCGCAGCTCCAGATAGCCCTCCTCGTGCAAGCGCCGGTAGATGCGGTGGACGGTCTTCGGGTTGATCCCGTGGACGCGGGCGAAGTGCCGCACCGATGGGAGCTTGGCCCCGGCCTGGACGTTGCCTCCGTGAAGGGCCGAGATGAGCTGCTCCCGGATCTGGTCATAGATCGGCGTCCGGCTGTCCTTCTCGAGCTGAAACCTCATGGCGAGACCGCCTCTCAGGAACAGCGGTGCCCGGGGGAGTTCCCCGGCCGCCGCGGGGTGCTTCCGAAGGCCTGTGGCGCCCATGGCGTCTCCTGGTGCGAAATCGGGGGGAGGCCCCACCCGGCCTCCCTCCGCTCCTCCGTGCACTTCCTGGACTCACCTGATCGAGGGCCCCGGAGGGCCGGCTGATTCCGATGGTTGGCCGGGCCCCTCGGAGGGCCCGGCCGATCCCCCCATGAACGTTGACCGTTCCAGCACCGCCGGGATACCGCAGGTCCTCCGCCCGACGGCGTGCCCGGCGGGAGCGGCCGGAACAGGTTGGGAACGAAAGTGCGCGGGCCGGAAATGCTGAAGTGGGGTGTGGGATAGCCAGATAACCGCCACTTCCGTCGCCCAACCTGTCCTGACCTATCGTCCTGCCAGACATTGCGAATATACGGGCCCCCCGATCCCCCTTCAATTGGCCCCGGGGCCAATTCGCACGGCGGGGTGACCTAGGACCGCGGTCCTATCCGGGGGTACGGGGGGAACGCTGCAAACCGTTGTGCCGCCGCCGGAACGGGGGTTCCCGCGACGCGGTGCAGCCTCAGGCGGACGAACTGTCCGTTTCCAGGGGAACGGTGACGAGCCCGTGACGGATGGCATACAGCGCGACCTCGACGCGGTCGTCCAGGCCGAGCCGCTGGTAGATGTGGGTGAGGTGGACCTTCACGGTCTTCTCGCTGATGAAGAGCCGTCCCGCGATCTCCTTGTTCCGCAGCCCGGACGCCACCAGCTTGAGCACGTCCACCTCGCGGGGCGTCAACCCGCCGGGGCCGGCGACGGGTTCTTCCTTTCCCTCCACCGCCGCACGGTACTTCTCCATCACCCGGCACAGGAAGCCCTCTCCCACCCACACCTCACCGTCCGCGACGCAGCGCACCGCCCGCACGAGCTCGGACGTCGCCGTGTCCTTCAGGATGTACCCGTGGATGCCGGTCTTCCAGGCGTCCAGGACGAAGCGCTCCTCGTCGAAGGCGCTGAGCATGATGATGCGGGCGGGCACCTTCCGCTTGCGCAGCGCCCGGGCCGCGTCGATGCCGTCCATCCCCGGCATCACCACGTCCAGCAGGATCACGTCCGGCCGGGTCTCGACCGCGAGCTCCACCAGCTCGCCGCCGTCCGCGGCCTTCCCGACCACCTCGCATCCCGGCTCCGACTCCAGGATCCGGGACAACCCTTCCCGGAACAGGGCATGGTCGTCGCAGACCACGATCCGTACCTCGCGGCCCTCGCGGGCCCCCTTCCTCGCCGCCATTCTCTCTCCCCCGCGTCCCCGTCCGCGGTCGGGACCATTATAGGGGTCCGGCGCCCCCGCCGCCGTCGCGTGGGATATGCTGCGTCGCATGAAGAGCCGCGTGCGGGTGGGGGAGCTCGTCAGCTACGTCGAACCGGACGGCCCGGAGGTCGCCGGGCTCGTCGTGGAGATCCGCCGTAGCGACTGCCGGGTGCTGGACCTCGACCGGGATCGCTCGTACTGGCTGCTGATGGCCCATCTTCGCCGGGGGGCGCGCACCATCGCGCGGGGCAGCGCGACCAGCCTCCTGTCCAGCCTGGTCCTCCACCTGGACGGCAGCCAGCTCGAGGTGGAGCGGGACGAGCACGGCATGGTTGCCGCCCGGATCGCCTGCCGCGGGATCGACGCCGAGGGCATGGAAAGGGTCCGACGCTACTTCGGCGGGCGGCTGGAGGGTCTGGAGGTGCAGCCCGGCGGGCTCGGCAAGATCTGGCTCGCCGTCCGTTTCCTGCCCCTCATGAATCACGCGGGCTAGAGGTCCGGCCGAAAAGTCCTCCCACGGCTGAACTGCCCTCCGGAGGGGTCACACCGTCCCCTCGCGGGATCGGAGCACGTTCGGGGAACTTCATGGCCTGAAAGGGGTTCTACTCCTGTACGGGATCCGGCACGGGTCTTGCCTAACCCGGCCCCAAAGGGCGTCTACCGGAAAGGAGCGCATCATGAACCCGCCGACGAGCAACGTGCACTCGCAGCAGGTGAAGCGGTTCCCCGGGAGGATCCGGACGGTCGCCCTCTGCCACGTCGACCCCGAGAGGCTGACGATGGCGCCGACCGCGCTGCCCACCGGTCACGGCACCCACGTCCTGATCACGATGGACTGCGAGGAGGCGATCCAGGCCGCGCTGGCCGGCGAGGTGGACGTCCTCGTCGTGAACGGCGCCCGCATCACGCCCGAGGGCCTGACCGCCCTGAGCTTCCTGAAGGAGGAGAAGCCGGCGCTGGCCGTCTACTTCTTCCTCGAGGAGGGGGCGGGCCAGGGGCGGCTGCAGCCGTGGGCCCGGGCCGCCTAGCCCGGACCATCCGCGAACGCCGGGCCGCGGCGAACCCGGGGCGGTCTCAGTCCACCCGGTGCAGCGCCCAGGCCTTGATCAGCAGGTGAACCTGCGTTCCGGGTGCGAGCTCCATCTCGGCCACGGTGGCCGGTGTGACGCTGACGCGCAGGGGAGCGGGGATGCCCACCTCTACCTCCGCGCGCCGGCCCTCCACGCGGATCTCCAGCACCTCGCCGGCGAGGACGTTCCGGGCGCTGGTGCCCTGGACCGCCTGCCGGGCGAGCAGGATGTCCTCGGCTCGCAACCCGACGTCCAGTCCGGTGCCCTCGGGCAGGTCGTTGAAGCCCATGGCCAGCCGGGCCCCGCCCGCCTCGATCCAGGTGAGCCCGCGCTCCGGGTCGTGAGCCAGCACCCGGGCGGGCAGCACGTTCTCCAGCCCCGCCACGCGGGCCACCGCGAGGGAGCGGGGGGCGTTGAGGACCTCCAGCGGCGCCCCCTCCTGGACCACCCGCCCCGCGGCGAGCACGACGGCCCGCTGCCCCACCCGGGCAGCCTCGGAGGGGGAGTGGCAGACGTGGACGAAGGGGATGCCGGACTCCGCCTGGGCGGCCCGGATGGCGTCCAGGAGATCGCTCCGGGTCGCCAGGTCCAGCGCCGCCACCGGCTCGTCCAGGAGGAGGGCGTCCGGCCGTGATGCCAGCGCCCGGGCCAGGGCGACGCGCTGCCGCTCGCCGCCGGACAGCGTCGCTGGATGCCGGGGCCCCAGATCGGCGATCCCCAGGCGCTCCAGCCAGGAGGCGGCGCGGCGCCGGCCATCGGTCCCCCGCGCCCCGAACAGGGCGTTCTCGTACGCCGTGAGGTGCGGGAACAGCAGGTAGTCCTGGAACACGTAGCCCACCCGGCGCTTCTCCGGCGCCAGCCAGCGCCCGTGGACGCCGTCGAAGAACACCCGATCCCCCAGGGCGATCCTCCCCGCCGGCGGGCGGATGCGCCCGGCGATGGCGCCCAGGAGCGTCGTCTTGCCGCTGCCGGAGGGTCCCAGCACCGCCGTGATCCCCGGGGGGAAGACGAGGTCGACGTCCAGGGAGAAGGCCGCGCGCCCCACGGCCTCGAAGCGCAGGGCGCAGCGGACCTCGAGCGGCGCGCTCACGGCCGGCCCCGGTCCAGGCGGGCGGCCAGCAGGAGCACCGCCACCGACAGCGCGGTGAGGAGAAGCACCAGCAGGCGGGCCCGCCCGTCATCCCCGGAGAGGACGGCCTCCCAGATGGCCAGGGGCATGGTCTGCGTGCGTCCGGGGATGTTTCCCGCGATCATCAGGGTGGCGCCGAACTCGCCGGCGGCCCGGGCGAAGCTGAGCACCATCCCCGCCAGCAGCCCGCGGCGGGCCAGCGGGAGCGTCACCCGGCGGAACCGCTCCCAGCGCCCGGCACCCAGGGTCGCCGCGGCGAACTCCAGATCCGGGCTCACCGACTCGATGGCGGCGCGCGCGGAGCGGACCATCAGGGGTAGAGAGACGGCCGCGGAGGCCAGCGCGGCCGCGGGCCAGGTGAACGTGATCGTCAGCCCCGTCGCCTGGTACAGTGGTCCGCCGATCCAGCCGTGCCGGCCGAGCAGGACGAGCAGGTAGTAGCCGGTGACCGTCGGCGGCAGGATCAGGGGCAGCGCCAGCATCGCGTCCAGCGTGTCCCGGCCGCGGAAGCCCCCACGGGCCAGCAGCCAGCCGAGGAGGGTCCCCGCGACGGCGACCACCGCCGTGGCGGTCACGGCCACCAGCACGCTGAGACGCAGCGCGTCGAGGATCATCGTCCAGCCGACGGCCCGAAGCCGTGGCGCCGCAGCGCCACCTCGCCCCGCGGACCGGCGAGCCGCTCGAGGAACCGGCGCGCGGCGGCGGGGTGGACCGTCTCCCGCAGGACGGCGGCCTCGTAGCGGATCGGCTCGTGCCACGCGGGGTCGATCGCGGCGCAGATCCGCACCCCGGCGGAGGAGACCGCATCGCTGCGGTAGATCAGCCCCGCATCGACCTCCTCCCGCTCGAGGTACTCCACGACCTGCTCCGCGTGCCCGGCGAGCACCAGGCGGTCCTGCAGCGCGTTCCAGAGGCCCGCATGCTGCAACGCCTCCATCCCGTAGCGGCCCACGGGGACGGTGGCCGGGGACCCGATGGCGATCCGGGCGAACCGGGGCCGGGTGAGGTCCTGCAGCGAGGCCACCGGCTCGTCCCAGGCCGGGACCGCGAGGACGAGCCCGTTCGTGGCCACGACCGTCCGGGTGCCCGGGGCCAGGGCCCCTGCCGCCTCGAGCCGGTCCATCTCCGGCGAACCGGCGAGCACGACGACGTCGAAGGGAGCTCCCTCGAGAGCCTGGCGGAGGATCACGCCGCTGGACGCGAGGTGGAACCGGATCTCCGGATCTCCCGCCGCCAGGTCCTCCAGCGGCTCCTGCAGGCTGACGGCCGCGGCGACCTGCACCCCCGGCGCGGTGCCGCACCCGACGAGGACGGCAGCCAGCGCCGCGACCCCGAGGCGCATCACGTCTCGAACGGCCCCCGGACCACTCCGCCGCGCTCCCGGACGACGGCCTCCAACGCCTCGACGGCGGCCTGCCGCGATTCCTCCGGTGTCTCCCCGTAGAACTTCCGCACGGTGTCGAAGCCGAACTCGTCCCGGTCGGTGCACGGGTGGCTCGCGCCGTCGAGCACCTCCGACCACCACTCGTCGGCGGACGGGTGGGTGAGCACCGTCCAGGTCTCGTCGACCCGGGCCGCCGGGTCCTTGGGGTCCGGCATCGAGACCCGCATCCGGGTTTCCGTCGCCATCCCTTCCTCCTGACCCCGATCCGCGATACGCCGGGACGGCGCGATTATAGCGAAGCGCCGCGCGGCGGCGCAGGTCAGCGCATGGTGGTGCCGAGCTTGTTGCTCGTCCGCGGACAGACGGAACGGACACCGTTCGCCAGCGGTCGACCCATAGCACGGGCAGAATCGGTAACCGATTGCAACTGGTGAGCTTCGCGCCCCGGGCGGCTGGCACAGTCTTCGCCTACTCGCCTCCCGTGGACTGGCCCCGTACTCCCGTCGACCGGCTGCAGGCGTTTCAGCCCCCGTTCTGCCCGCGGCCCCGCTGTCCGCTCCATCGCGCCACCGCGCCTCCTTTCTTCCGGCGGCACGGCTCCTACCGGGTCCGCGGGCAGCGCGTCCCGCGCTTCCGCTGCCTCGCCTGCGGCAGCACGTTCTCCCGCCACGCCTTCTCCCTGCGTTACTTCCGGAAGCGCCCCGAACTGCTCGTCCCCGTCGCCGCTGCCCTCCAGGCCGGCTCCGCCCATCGACAGATCGCCCGCACGCTCGGCTGCGCCCCCTCCACCGTCACCCGCCTGGCCGCCCGGCTCGGACGCCACGCCATCCTGCTGCTCTGTCGCTCCCTCCAGGCCCTCGAGGGCCGTCTCGACGAGCCCATCGCGTTCGACCACTTCGAGACCTTCGAGGGAAGCCAGGACCTCCCCTTCGGTCTGGCCACTCCCGTCGGAGCCCGTTCCTGGTTCGTCTACGGGCTGGACCCCGCGCCCCATGGGCGGACGGGACGCCGGTCGCCGGCGCAGCGGCGTCGCGCAGCGGTGGCGGCGCGCCGTCCGCGAGCCGGGGGTTACCGGGACTCCACCACCCGCAGCCTGGACCGGCTCCTGCGGCTGGTGCCGGAAGGGGGGACGTTGCGTCTGCGGACGGACGGGCATCCGGCCTACGAGCGAGCCGTGGCGGGCCATCCGGCGGCGCAGGCCATCGGGCACGAGCGGTTCCCGAACCCGCCGCGCCGCCCGAAGGGAAGCCCGCGCTCGCCGGCGGCGGTGGCGCGGGACCGGGCGCTGTTCCCGGTGGACCTGCTACACGGGCTGTTCCGGCACTCGCTGGCGGCGCACCGCCGGGAAACGATCGCCTTCGGGCGGCGGCTGAACGCGCTGCTGGAGCGCTTCTTCCTGGCGGTGGTGTGGCGGAACTTCGTGAAGGGGGTGTCGGAACGCCGGGGGGACCGGACGACCCCGGCGATGCGTCTGGGACTGACGGACCGGCCTTGGAACTGGCGTCGGGTGCTGGGGCGGCGGCTGTTCCCGGTCCGGGAGGGACTGTCAGGGGTGTGGGGCGAGCTCTACCGGCGCGAGTGGAGCACACCCGGGCTCCGATCCAACACGCGGCACCGGGCGCGGTTCGCGTTCTAGACCCGAGCCAAGACGAGAGCCGGCGCGCTCGAACCCGCGACCCCGGAGCAACAAGCTGCGCACCACCATGAGGTCAGCGGCAGGTGGACTGCGAGCGGGCGATCTCCACGCCGTCGGTCCGGAACCCGGCGGGGGACTCCACGTCCTCGACGTGGGCGGTGACGAGGAGGTAGCTGCCCTCCGCGGGCCAGCTTCCCGGGGGGACCTCGATCCGGCGGCGGCCCGGTCCCGCGGCCAGCGTGGTGGCGTCACAGAGCGGTCCGGCGGGGGCGGTGGCACCGTGGTCGTAGCCGCCGGCCGCCAGGGTCGCGGTGCGGCCGAAGTAGAGGTTGTAGCGCGCCGCTCCGGGCAGCTCGTCGAACGAGACCACCAGGGTCCCGTCCTCGATCCCCTCCACCTCCAGGCCCGTCACCTCGGCGGGACGGGGGTGTTCCCAGCCGTAGAGATCGAGCCATGCGGCGTCCAGCTCGATGGCGTAGCCGTCGTTGCCGGGCGTGCCCGCGACGGGAGCGGCCACCGCCCGGATCGTGACGTCGCCGAGCTCGGCGGCGTCCAGCGGCGGCCAGGCATAGCCGTCCCCTCCCGCCGAGGGCACCGGGTTCCCGGTGAGGGTGGCCGACACCTCCCGGTAGGAGGTGACGTCCGGTAGGGCCAGGATCCGCGCGTCCGGGTAGTCGGGGCTCTCGGCCGGCTGGTTCGGCCCCCCGCCGCCCACCAGGGGGGTGTAGTAGTTCCAGTCGAAGGGTGTATACGCGTGTCCCGGCGGGGCGGCGAAGACGCCGTCCTCCGACGCTTCCATCCGGTAGAAGTCGTCCGCCACCGCGCCGGTGGTGCGGTACCGGACGCCGGCCACGGTCTTCACGATCTCGATCTCGTCGAACCAGTCGGGGAACCCCGAGACGCGGAACTCCTCGGACCCCGCCCCCAGCGCGATCCGGGCGGGCGCGCCGCCGTCGGCATCGTCGAGGGCCGCCTCCGGGTCCTCCACCACCGCGCCGTGCCGCGCCTCGTGGGACGTGGGGAGGAGGCGCCGCACCCGCCGCAGGTAGCCGTGGTCGGCTCCGCTCAGGCCGGTGTCCCCCAGGGGATGCTGCGAGCCCAGCAGGACCCCGCCCACGGCCTCCCACACCTTCTCGCGGATCACCACGTAGCCGGCGTTGTTGGGGTGGATCTGGTCCGTCTGGAAGATGTCCCGGCAGATCATCTGGGAGAAGCCGGTGCATCCTCCCGCCAGATCCTCGTGGCCGAACTCGGCGGCGACCTCGTTGATCCCGGCCCGCCGTACCTGGCCCCAGGCGAGGTCGCGGAGGATCTGGTTGATGATCGGGATCCAGATGCGGTGGAACGGTTCGGACGGGGCCGTGTAGCAGCGATAGGCGAGGTTGTCGTAGAGCGTGTTGATGGTGATGTCCGCCGCGGGGATCTGCGAGACCATCACCGAGACGGCCTCCTGGAGGTTGCGGCGGGCGTCGAGGATCTCGGCGGCGGCGCGGTCGATCTCGTACTGGGAGGCGTCCGCCGGCGGCTCGACGTCCAGCAGGTCGTTACCGATCAGGGAGATCGTGATCAGGTGGGGCTGCAGCTCCACGGCGCGGAAGACGTTGTTCCAGTCGGCGGTGTCGTCCACCAGCAGGTCGTCGGTCTCCTCTCCCTTCACCGCGACCCTCCCGAGGTTGATCTCCGTGCCGGGCGCGACGCAGGCCAGCCGCGCCCGGACCTGCTCGCTGTACCAGAACGCGCCGTCGAACAGGCACGAGTTCCAGTTCCAGGCGATGCTGTCCCCCATCGACCCGTAGCGGAACACCGGCGCCCCCAGGTTCGCGATCCCCTGGTCGAGCATGCCGAGGCGCGGGCGCCCCACCGGGTAGCGGTACCCGGGCGTCCCCTCCGCCACGCCGTCGAAGCGGGGCTCCACCGCCCGGTAGCCGTCCGGCGCCTCCGGGCGCAGCAGGAAGCACCCGCTCCCCGCGGTGAAGGCGAAGCTGCCGTCGGCGCCGGTGGGCACGGTCTCGTCGTAGGGCACGCCGCCGTCCAGCGTCCCGAACAGCTGCACGGGCACCCCGTCCAGGGCGGGCTCCCCGGGGTCCCGGATCCCGTCGGCATCCCGGTCCTCGAAGATCGTGCCGGCCACCTGCTGTGCCGGCGCCGGGAGGGCGGCCGCGAGCAGGAGGGCGAGGAGCGCTGCCCGCCTCACGGCGAACGCTCGAACCGCCGGTGCAGGACGAAGGAGCCCCGGTTCGTCGTCCCGCCGGCGAACACGACCTCCATCGTCCCGACCAGGGAGGCGCCGTCCCCGGACAGGCGGTAGTGCTCACGGATCTCCAGGACGAGGTCGTCCTTCGCCGACGGCCGGACCCGGTAGCGCGCCATCAGCTCTCCCGCCGCCGCCGCCCCGGACTCCAGGATCTGCACCGGCAGGGGGCCGGCATCGGTCAGGAACGCGGGCCAGGGCTGGGCCGCCTCGGGGCCGCCGCCCGCGGTGATCCGCGTCTGCAACCGGCCGTCCACACGTCGGAGCTCGAGCCTCACGGGGGAGTCCGGATCCGCGAGGTTCCGCTGGCCGTCGCCGTAGTGCTGCTCCACCAGCACCCAGCTCCCCTCGATGTCCGCAGCCGCGGGGGCGGCGGCCAGGCAGGGGAGCAGGAGCAGGAGGATCGCGGGAAGCAGGCGGGATGGCATCAGGGCGGGACCTCGCGCCGACGGGGCCGGAACACCCGGATCATGGTGCGCCCATCCGGCCCTGTCAAACGGCCCTTCCGACGGGCCGTCTCGTCGCGGAGGAGCATCACCTCGAGGATGACCGTCTCCCGGGAGGAGGATGGCTCGCCCGTACCTGGCGTTCGTGGATCATCCGGGTTAAGGTGGAGGGCCATCGGAGGGAGGAGGACAGCGTGAGACGCGTTCTGGTTTGCCTGCTGGCAATGGGCCTGGCCGCCTGCGGCGGCTCGGGGAGTGACGATTACGCGGACCGGAT
>JASFRI010000104.1:0-11510 GCA_050115015.1 Acidobacteriota bacterium | reverse complement strand
CTCGCCCGGCTCCCCGTAGGATCCCGCGGCATCAGGAGCCAGCCGCCATGACGACACCGGAGCCGGGATTCATCGACCTCGATTTCCAGCGGCACCCGCCGGACGAGATGCTGCGACGGGCGAGGGAGTTCCTCGCGGAGATGGACCGCCGGCGCTCGGTCCGGAACTTCTCCCGCGATGCGCCGCCGCGGGAGTGCATCGATCTGGCGATCCGCGCGGCCTCGACGGCTCCGTCCGGCGCCAACCGCCAGCCCTGGCGCTTCGTGGTCGTCGATGATCCGGAGCTCAAGCGGGCCATCCGCGAGGCCGCGGAGCACGAGGAGAGGCGGAACTACGAGCACCGGTTCCCCCCCGAGTGGCTGGAGGCCCTCGCGCCCCTCGGCGTCGGATGGGAGAAGCCGTTCCTCGAGGAGGCTCCCTACCTGGTGGTGGTCTTCAAGGAGTCCTACGGCATCGACGCGGGCGGGGCGTCCACGACGAACTACTACGTGAACGAGAGCGTCGGGATCGCCTGCGGGATGTTCATCGCCGCGCTGCACCACATGGGGCTCGCCAGCCTGACGCACACGCCGAGCCCGATGGGGTTCCTGTCCCGCCTGCTGAGGCGGCCGGACAACGAGAAGCCCTACATCCTGTTCCCGGTGGGGTTCCCCGCCCCGGGCGCCCGCGTCCCCGACCTGCGACGCAAGCCCCTGGACCGCGTGCTCCAGGAGAACGACGGCCGGTAGCCACCGTCCCGGGCCGTCAGGCCGTCGAGCTCAGGGGGTGATGACCGGGCGGCTCGTCAGGCAGGAGCCCAGGTCGAGGATCTGGACCGCTTGCCCGCAGGCCGCCGCCGCGAGGTCACGGGAGACCTCGATGCGCCCGGCCCCGTCGGCGGGGACGAGGGTCAAGAGCTGCGGCGCGGCGAGATCCAGCCGCGTCCCGGCGCAGGGGCCCGCGGGGATCGTCGTCGAGCCGGGCCACGAGCCGCGAAGCACCGCGACGAGGCCTCCCGGGGTGGCGCCGAACACGTCCACCGTCACGGCGCCGGGGCAGGTCCCGCCGACGTCGAGCTTCAGGTCCCGGCATTCCCTCCCGAGGATCTGCACCTCGTCCACCTGGGCGTAGAGGTCGTAGAGGGCGCGGTAGCGATAGCAGACCCAGACGCGCTCCTGCCCCGCGAGGGGGCTGAGCGGGAGGAACTCCTGGGCGCCCTCGCCGAAGCGGATGCCGCGGCTGGCCCGGGCCTCGAACACCGAGACGTAGTTCGCGAGGTTCGCCGGGGACGGCGGCACGATGCCCACGAGCACCTGGAACAGGTCCTCCTGCGTGAAGTTGAAGACCTGGTAGTTGTAGAGGAAGCGCAGCAGCGGCAGGTCCGATCGCGACAGGTCGATCCGTGGCGAGCACAGGTACGCGTCCACCGGCATGAACCCCGCGGCATCGCTATCGGCACACGCCGCCACACCCGCACCACCCGTGTAGTTCCCGGGGGGCACGTCGCCGGATCCGCAGAACCCGTCGTCGGTGGTGCCCCAGGAGACCGGCAGATCTCCGGCCTGGAACGTGGTCCAGCCGGCGAGGCCGTCGGAGAACTCCTCCAGGTAGCAGGCCTCGGCGACGCGGTCGCAGGAGCTGGGAACCGGTGGCCGGGGCGGGTCCAGCGGCCGGCGGATGCGGACCTCGTCGAGGAACATGTTCGAGTTCCGCTCCTGGATGGTGAAGAAGCGCCCCTCGATGCGCAGGAAGTGCGCCTGGCCGTCGTTGTAGGGCCCGCCGGGCGCGCCGCTCAGGTCCACCGACCGATCCACGAAGGAGCCCGTCCGGGTGCAGGGGTCCGTCGTGAAGACGACCTGCCCGTCCAGGCTCACCTCGAGGACGTCGTCCAGGCTGTCGCAGGATTCCACCCAGAGCTTGAACTCCAGCGTGTCCGCGGACGGGGGGATCACGACGGTCTGCGACAGGCTCTGCACGTGCTCGGCGATCACCCCGCCGAACCACGCGTACCAGTGGCCGTCGGTGGCGAAGGGGAGGCCGCAGGTCTCGTCGGAGCACAGCGGCAGGAACGGGTCACCGACCTCCTCCCAGTAGGGATTCGGGCTTCCCGCCTCGAAGCTGCCGTCCGCCACGACGTTCTCGAACAGGACCGGCGGGACCGGCACGCTGCAGGTCCAGCCCGGCTCGATCCTGCAGGTGTCGGAGCAGCCGTCCCCCTCGAGGCCATTCCCGTCGTCGCAGGTCTCGTCCTCGCCCAGCAGCTGGTCGCCGCAGGTATCCCCGACCCCTTCCAGGCGCCAGGGGGCCCGGGAGGGCTCCGGGATCTCCGCGGCCGCGGCGATCCCCGCGAGCAGCACGGGAAGGGCGAGGGCGCGGGCGACCGCCCCCCTCATCCTCTCGTCCCGTGGAGGTGCATGCCGGGAGTATACCGCCGGTTCGCCGCGACCGCCCGCGTTCCCCCCATCGCCGGCCTCCTCTCCCTCCGTGCGTTCCCTCGAGGACAACGGCCGGACCGGGGATCGCCTTCCCGCCCCGCGGGGGGCCGCTGGCGGGGCCGCGGCGATCGGGGTAGATTTGGGCGAACCCCGGGAGCTGACATGGGAACCCGACGGACCCGCGTGCCGCTGCTGCTCCTCGTCGCGATGCTCGTCGGCGGCACCCCTTCGATCGCCGGCGCCTGCGGCCCCGGCGAGAACCTCGACGGCGTGCGCCTGCGGGCCGGCGACGCGGAGACGCCCCTCCGGGGCTATCTCTGTCGCGGGACGGGCGGCGGCTGCCTGCCCTTCTCCACCGCGGCCGGCGGGGTCCCTTTCCTCGTGGAGGATCGGGGCGGCGGGTTCCGGGTGAACGGGGAGGCCCTGCCCTGCCCGGCCGGGGATGGCCCCCTCCTGGCGTACGTCCTCGCCGGTGGAAACGCGGAGGACGACGCCGCGGGCTACGCGATCCTCGCCGGACGGCCCGCAGCGGACGTGACCCTGCGCCCCCTGCGGCTGGCGCCGCGGCTGCTCGCCGTCGGCCGCAGGGCGGACGGAGCCTGGATCGTCGACGTGGCGCCACCCGTCGAGGACGTGCACTGCCTGGCGGCACCGGGGGCTCGATGCCACCTGGAGGGTCGGCTGGAGAACCGCATCACGGGGCTGTGGCTGCGCCGGCCCGGGGGGACGACGACCCCGCTGCCCGGATGCGCGGACGGCTGCCGGGGCGTGATCCTCCCGCAGGACGAACGGGTCTGCTGGTCCGGCGAATTCCGCCTGGTGCGCGAGGGCGAGCCGCGCTGCACCGGGGGTGCGGTCTCCGGCTTCCCGTGCGTGGACGCCGCCGGCGCGGAGGCCTGCGCCGCGGTGGGGGGCGGTTGCGCCGCGACGGCGACCCCCGTGGGCCCGGCCATCCCGGGAGGCTGCGCCTCCCCGCCGGCGGGCCGTGCCCCGTTCCGGGAGGGAGGGCCGGCCGGGGGCCGGGCCCCCGGAGGGGGTGCCGCCGCGACCGACCTTGTGGTGGCCGGGGAGTGCCCCGGAACGCTGGCCATCGAGGCGCGGGGCGCGGCCCCCTCCGCGAGGCTCGCGCTGATCCTCGCCGACGATGGGCGGGACCTCGGCGCGACCTGCACCGGAGCGGCGGTGGAGCTGCCCCTTGGCAGCGGCCTCATCTCGGTGCGCGGCGCGGACCTCCTCGGCGGGCTCCGGGTGGAGCGCAGTGCGCCGGCGGGCTGGTGCGGCCGGGCGCTCCGGATCCTCGATCTGGGGAGCTGCCGGGCAGGGCCGGCGTCATGGGTGCCCGGTCGCTGACCCCCGGCCTGCGGTACCTGCTGCCGGCATGCCTGTTCCTTTCCCCCGGCGCTCTCGCGGCCGACCCGCCCCTCGAGCCGCTCGTGGCCGCCGCCCGCCGGGTCCAGGAGGCGGATCTCGAGGCCTGGCACCGGTTCCGCTTCCGGCGAGAGGTCCTGCGCGAGAAGCTCGACGAGGGGGGAAACGTCACGTCCCGGGAGGACCTGGAATTCCGGATCACCCCGACCGGCGCGGGCTTCGACGAGCAGCTCGTGGCGATCGACGGCCGGGAGCCCAGGGCCTCCCAGGTGCGGGAGCATCGTCGCCGGGCGCGGTTCACGGAGCGCTACCACGAGGCGCTCGAGGGAGGGAAGGGATCCGACGATCTGTCGCTGTTCCGGCTCCTCTACCTCGGCCGGCAGCGCTACGCCGGCCGGGAGATCCTCGACGGGGTGGACTGCCACCGGATCGAGTTCTCGCCGTCGGAGGAGCCCGGCCGGAAGGGGGGCGCCGCGGCACGGATCGGCAGGTCGATGGAGGGAACCCTCTGGGTCGCCGTGGAGGGGCTCCACCTCCACCGCGCCCGCGCACGGCTGCGGGAGCCCGTGTCCCTCGCCCTGGGGCTGGCCCACCTGCGGGAGCTGCGGATCCAGCTGGAGACCGTGGCGGTGGAGGAGGAGGTCCGGCTCCCCGGCCGGATCATCGTGAACACCGTGGCGGGCTTCCTGGGCCTCACCCTGCGAAAGCGCAACACGTTCACCTACGACGATTACGAGCCCGTCGCCGCGACGGGGCTCACGGTCGGCGGCTGAGCCGGGACCCGAGATCCACGGAGAGCGCCGTCCTGTCCGCCGTCCGCGGCGTGGCCGGCGCTGCCCGGAGGTCCCCCTTGACGGCGCTCCAGTCCAGCGTCTCCTCCCACCAGCGGCGGGCCCGCCCCTCGGTCCACCCCCCGGCGCTCTTGCAGGCGAGGAGCGCCTCGCGCATCTCCCGGGCGCCCGCCGGCCGGCGCCCCGGTTCCTTCTCCAGGCAGGCCATGAGGATCGCCTCGAGATCCGGGGAGACGGTCCGGCCCAGCCGCGCCGACGGCGGCTGCGGCCGGGCGTGGACGTGCTGGCCGCAGACCTCGAAGGCGTCCCCCTCGAACACCGGCTGGCCCGTGAGCAGGTAATAGCCGACGCCCCCGAGGGAGTAGAGGTCGCTCCGGCCGTCCACCGTGTCGGGAGCGGTGATCCCCTCCGGAGCCAGGTAGAGCGGCGTGCCCGTGATCATCTGGGTCTGGGTGAGCGCCGCCGTCTCGCTCTGATCCACGCGGCGCACGAGACCGAAGTCGAGGACCTTCACGAAGTCGTGGAGCCCCCCACGCTCGCACAGGATGATGTTCGCCGGCTTGATGTCGCGGTGGATGAGGCCCGCGCCGTGCGCCTCCGCGAGGGCGCCGCAGATCTGCTCGAGGATGAAGATCGCCCGCTCCTCCGGGAACGGCCCTCCCACCTCGACCGCCTTGCGGAGGGTGATCCCCTCCAGGTACTCCATGGCGTAGTAGAAGACCCCCTTCGGCGTGCGTCCGAAGTCGAACACGCGGATGGTGTTCGGATGGGATAGCTGGCTGGTGAACTGCACCTCCCGCTCGAAGCGCTTCATCTGCCGCTCGTCCGCCCCGTCGCCGCGGATCATCTTCACCGCGGTGGGACGCCGTAGCATGGCGTGCTCGGCGAGGTAGACCTGTCCCATACCCCCCTCGCCGATCTTGCGGATGAGGCGGTACTGGCCCAGGCGAGCGACCTCCTCCACCCGCTTGCTCAGACGGCCGACCAGGAGCGCGTAGATCAGGATGCCCAGGCATCCGACCGCCAGCAGTCCGACCAGCCCCCAAAGGCCCCGTCGGAGGCGAAAGAGCATGGCGTAGCCCTGCGCCACATCCACCTCCAGCGCCACCCCCATCTCCAGGTCGGGCAGCCAGGTCCACGCCCCCACCACGGGGACGCCCCGATAGTCGGGGTACCCGGAGACGTCGACCCCGGAGCCCCCGGCGATCGCCTCCGCCGCCATCCGTGTGAGGGGACGCGCCCGGACCGGGTCCGGGGGACGGAATCCCCGGAGCATGTTGCCGCCGGGATTGCGGATCTCGACGTTCAGCACCGACGAGACCGCCGGATCGGCGGGAAGCAGACCGATCGCCCGGAGCTGCTCCTCGAACCGGCTGACCGACAGGAGGACCCCGTCGGCGTCGAAGGCGTACGCCTCCCCACTCTCGCCCATCCGGGCCACGGTCAGGATCCGCGTGAACTCCCGCGGCGAGACTCGGAACCCCAGGACCGCGATCACGTCGTCGCCGGAGCGAATCGGGGCCGCCGCGAACATCGTGACCTCTTTCCCCGTGAACGCCTCGCCTCCCGGGACCAGGCTTCCCGCCGGAAGCGGAGCGGTCAGCACGGTGGAGCCCGCGAGCGCCCTCTCCAGGGAGGTCCCCCGGGCCCTCAGGGAGGTCCCGAGGAGCTCCGGACGTCCGGTGGCGATCAGGGTCAGGTCGGGGGCGATCACGCCCCAGCCGGGGTGGCCGAGATCGGCGACCACCGGGTCCAGTCGGCGGCGCAGGGCTGCCGCCGCGGGAAACTCGGGGAACGCTCCGGGCCCCGTCCAGCGGGCACGCTGACGCAACAGCTCCGCAGCCAGATCCCGGACCTCGGGCAGGTTCGCCTGGGCCGCCACCGCGAGCCGCTGCCGGTCCGCCCAGAGCCGGAGCGCGGTGACGTCGGCGTCCAGGAGGGTCTGGAGCTCCTGGCCGAGGTCCTCGCGTATGGAACTCTCCAGCGACCGATGGGCCCAGAAGCCCACGACCATCACGGTGAGCAGGGCGGCCAGTGGAGCGGCGAGCAGCTTCGCGTACGATCTCAGGCTCGACCCCCGTGACCCCGGCGCATCAACTCGCGCTCGTCCGGCTCCGGCGACCCCGGCCCTCCGGCTTATCCGTCCGACCCCGTAGCATCTCGTCGAGAAGGACCTCCATGGCCCGGAGCCGGTCGGGTCCCGCGCCCTGCATCCAGTCGGCGAGCCGCTGCAGCAGCCGGATCTCCCGCGGCGTGTACACCTCGCCGCTGGTCATCCGCGTGACCTGCGCCGGCGACCGGATCAGATCCAGCATGCAGCGACCGCTGGTCGAGATGGGGCAGGCACCGTCATCCTGGCTCACGGGCCCCGGCCCGACGATCTCCTCGGGCGAGACCTTCAGCGCTCCGGCGACGCGGAGTACCGTGCGGAAGGTCGGCTGCACCTTGGACGTCTCGATCCGCGAGAGATAGGAGGGCGCGATCCCGGCGAGGCGCGCGACGGTGCCCTGCGACAGGCCCCGCCGGCGGCGCGCCGCCGCGAGCCGGGAGCCGACATCGGGAACAGCGGATCGGCGTGGCATCGATGGCCTCCTCAGTTTCTAACTATGTCATCCTTTTCTCCTTTCATTCTATTGACATAAAGCTAATTCCGCAATAGCGTGAGCGCGAAAAAATCCCCGGGAGCACGAGACCCGTACCCCCCCCGACCGCACCCCGCTCGCCCTGCGGAGAGGAGGCCCGTCCGCGCCGATTCCAGGCAGAAGGAGGTTGGCGATGGAGAATGTCCAGAAGGCCCTAGACGACGTGAAGATGCTCTACCAGGAGTTCGTCGGCCGGCCGGCGCCGGAGATCGCCCCGGCCGAGTACACGTCCTTTCCTCCCGGCGTCGACCCCATCCGCCATGCCGTGGAGGAGATCGATCAGCTGAAGCGCCTCTCCCGGCAGGTCGCCGTCGCCCCCCATCCGACGGCCTGGGCGCCGCCCGCCGATACGTTCACCGGTCCGGGCGGGATGGTGATCCACCTGGAGATCCCCGGGGTGGCGCGCGAGGACCTCAAGGTCTTCGTCGTGCAAGGCGAGTGCGTCGTACGCGGGGATCGGCGTCCGACCGCCGGCGAATCCGAACTGCGACCGCTCTGCCTGGAGCGCCCCTGGGGCAGCTTCGAGCGCCGGTTCCTGCTCCCCTCGGGCACGGCCCCCGAGAAGGTGCAGGCCCGTTACCGGGACGGCATCCTCGAGCTGCGCATCGGCGGCGACGGCGACGGGATTCCCGGCGAGATGACGGTGGACGTCGAGTAGCGACCCCGAGACGAGGAGGGCGATCATGGTGACCAAGACGACCGACACGAAGAAGGTCCCGGCGGCGGTGCGCCCGTCGCCTTCCCAGGACCCCGTGCACCTGGCCTGCCAGGCGCATACCCTGGCCAGCTACCTGTACAACCAGATGGCGCTTGCCCATCCCTGGACGATCTCGCATTCCCCGCCGATGGGGATGGGCTCCACCTGGATCAGCTCGCTGCCGGCCCAGCCCTGGCATGCGGGACCCGGCCATCCCTACTTCGGCCCCTATCCGATGGAGGCCCACCCCAACGTTCCGTTCCATCCGAACCCGTTCGGCTTCTACCCGCGCTGACGAGCAGCGCGGACGACTCGCGAAGGAGGGACCGACATGTTCTGGAACGATCCCAACCTGTACGGTGTCACCCACCCCTTCAGGGAGATCCCGACCCCGCTGACGATGGGGCCCCCGATCCCCCGGTTCCTTCCGCAGCCCTTCGGCTTCGTGCCCCCCTACTTCACCGCGCAGGGGTTCTTCCCGACGCCCCTCCAGACCCCGATGGGATTCAACCCGTACCTCCGGCAGGAGGCGTTCACGCCCTTCGTGCGGCCCGAGCCGCTGACCCAGCCGTTCCAGCCGCCCCAAGGGATGAACCCGTACCAGCAGCCATTCCAGCCGCCGTACGCGATGAACCCGTACCTGCAGCCGTTCAACATGAACGTGCCGCCCTACAACTGGATGCGTCCCTTCGGCTTCTGATGCAACGCTCCGGCGCGAGCGGCCCTCCCGCCCTCGCGCCGGAACCTCCCGGGGAGGTGCGCATGTTCTCGGACGTCATCCAGGCGGCGCTGGAGAACGAGGTCGCCGGCCAGCCGCGGGCGGTCCAGGGGGTCGTCCGAGGCGTCACGCGGGCGATCAGCGGACTCGTCCCGCGGGAAGGTCCCCACTGCGCCTATCTCTTCCTCGGCCCCACGGGCACGGGGAAGACCCATCTGGTCCGGGCCCTGGCGAAGTTCCTCCACGGCGACGAGAACCGCATGGTCGTTGCCGACTGCACGCATTTCGCGTCCGGAGATCCCTGGACCGCGTTCGTCCTCCAGATGACCCCGCTGTTCGTCCGGCCCCGGATCGAGGACAAGTGGTCCGTCCTCGACACCGCGCCGCTGTCCATCATCCTCATCGACTACCTGGAGCGGGGGAGACCCGAGGTGTCCAAGGCGCTGGCGGCCGCCATGGAGACCGGACGGATCGCCCTGCCGGAAGGTCGCCAGGGGAGCCTGCGGAACTGCCTGATCTTCATCACGAGCAGCCTGTGCAGCCGGGAGATCCTCGACGAGACCGCAGGCATCGGTTTCGCCGGTGGCCTCGAGGAGGAAGAGGACGACGGGGTCCGGGAGAAGCTGTTCAAGACCTGCTATCACGAGGCGCAGGACCACTTCGGCACCGAGCTGCTGGCCCGGCTCGACTCCCTCATCATCTTCCACCGCCTGCAGGAGGAGCACCTCTCGGAGATCCTGGATCGCCTCGTGCTGCGGCTGAACCAGAACACCCTGCGCCGCGGGTTCCAGGTCGACCTGACCCCCGACGCCTGCCGCTTCCTGCTGGAGCGCGGCCGCAGGAACCTCCGCATGGGCTCGCGGGACCTGGTGCGCGCCTACCGCCGGTTCGTGGAGTTCCCGGTGGGAGACCTCCTGGTCAGCGGGCGCATCCCGGCGGGGGGCCGGCTGCACGTCGACCATCGAAAGGGCATGGAGCACCTGCACTTCCACGTCCGGCGCCTCCGCGGGGACGACCCCGGACCCGACCCGTCGATGGAGCGACACGACGTTCCCGTGCAGTGGGAGGCCCCCGCGCCGGTCCACTGATCCCGCCAGCGACGTACGTCCGGCAACCCCATTTCAGGTGCTGACGGCGCATCTGCGGCGAGCCGAGGCCGATCCCGTTCCGGCCGGCACGCCGGAAGACCCGGCAGGACGGGAGTTTCTCCGCGACGGTGGCCATGGCACCGGTCTTGCCTTGTGGATGCGGTGTCGAACGGTCCGCGACTCTCGGCGGGCCCCGGACGTATTCCATACGGACACTCGTGCGTCGCGGCCGTGGAAGCCGCCGGAGGTGACGGATGATGAACCTGAAGCGGATCGGCCTCATGCTGGTGGTCCTCTCCCTCGCCGGGATCGCCGCCTGGGCGGGGATGGACGGGCCGGAGGGGACGTGGACCGGGGGGCGGGCCCAGGTCGTGGTGATCGACGGCGATGGGGAGACCGGGGAGCACACCTTTGTGATCGACGACCAGGATCACGCCTGGCTCGGGGTGATGCTGCGAGACGCCGCCGACGGCGGTGCCAAGGTGATGGACGTGCTCGACGGCTCTCCCGCGATGGCGGCCGGGTTGCAGGGCGGCGATGTCATCATCCGGGCCGACGGGATCGGGATCGACCGGCCCGCCGACCTGACCCGCGCCATCCGGGACCGGCGGGCCGGTGACACGATCCAGCTGGAGGTGCTGCGAGACGGCAGCTCGCGGACGATGACGGTGGAGCTCGCGGACTCCCCTCACACGTTCTCCTTCTCCTTCCGCGGAGACGGGGAGGCGCCCTTCGGCGGCTTCGTCCTCGACGGCGATGCACTCCACGAGGAGATGGAACGGCTGCAGGAGCACCTCGGGGAACTGGACCTCGACATCGACATCCCCGGGTTCGCGTTCCGTCTCGGCGACCCGGGACGCCCGCTCCTCGGGATCCAGGCGATCCAGCCGACCCCGGAGCTCCGGGAGCACCTGGGCGGCGATTCCGCGGCGGGCATCCTGGTGGGCAAGGTCCACCCGGACTCCCCCGCCGCCGAGGCGGGCCTGCGGGTCGGGGACCTGCTCGTATCCGTGGACGGGAACGAGGTCCGCGACGCCGGCGATCTCTCCCGGGGCCTGCGCAAGGCTCGTGGCGCCTACGTGGATCTCGGGATCCTGCGGGACGGGTCGCCGATGACGCTGCGGGCGTTCATCCCCGAGCCGGCGGAGCCGAGCCGGAGGTTCGCGCCGTCGGAACCGCTGCGTGCGCCGCTCCTGGAGGCGCCCACCCTGCAGCGGAGCTGACGGTGCCGGGCGGACGGCGCCGGCCCCCCCGGCGCCGTCCCTCCACCGGGCCACCACACGCGGTGGACCTGGTCTGGCGTCCCTCCTTCGCGATGCTTTCCCGCGGATGAAGTGCTCACGAAGGTTCTGCTGGGGACGGGCGTCGTCCTCGAGGTTTCCCTCCCGCTCGGCACCCACGAGATCACACTGCACGTGAGCGACGGTCCCGGGACACGGACACGGTCCTGGTGACGGTCCGGGACACGGTGGTCCCGTCGCTGGCTGTCGCCGTCGATCCGCCCGAGTTGTGGCCGCCGAACCATCGGATGGTGGAGGTGGTGGTGGCGATCACGGCATCGGACGAATGCGATCCTGCACCGACCTTCAGGCTCGTGTCGGTGACGAGCAGTGAGCCGGATGACTCTCCGGGCCCAGGGGACGGCGAGACGGAGGAAGACGTTGCCGGGGTGGAGCTCGGCTCGCCGGATGAGGCGGTGGGGCTCCGGGCCGAGCGGTTCGGGGACGGCCCCGGTCGGACGTATGAGCTGCGCTACGAGGCGATGGACGCTGCGGGCAACGTCACACCGGCC
>JASFRI010000103.1:0-11529 GCA_050115015.1 Acidobacteriota bacterium | reverse complement strand
GTCGTCAAGATCGCCAACGAATACCGCAACCTCGGCATCCCCTTCGAGGATCTTCTGAACGAGGGGAACATCGGCCTGATCGAGGCCGCCCAGCGCTACGACCACCGCAAGGGGACGAAGTTCATCACCTATGCGATCTGGTGGATCCGCAAATCCATCCTGAAGGCCCTCTCGGAGCAATCGGCCCTGGTCCGCGTGCCGACGTACCAGCTCAAGAAGGTGCGGGAGGTACGCGAGATGGAGCGCAGCCTGGCCCGGACCCTGGGCCGGAAGCCGGACCGGGAGGAGATCTCCCGCCGCATGTCGAGTCCGGTGTCCAAGGTGGACGAGATCCTGCAGATCAAGATGCGCGAGGTGTCCCTCGACGACAAGGTGGGGGAGGACCGGGACACGCCGATCTCGGATTACCTGGTGGACGCGAACTGCTCGAGCCCCGAGGACGAGTTGATCCAGAGCGAGAGCCGCGACCTCATCCGGTTCGCGCTGTGCACGCTGACCGACCAGGAGAAGACGGTGGTCGCCAACCGGTTCGGCCTGCAGGGCAAGAAGACCATGACGCTCAAGGAGATCGGCGAACGGATGGGTCTGAGCCGGGAGCGCATCCGGCAGATCGAGTGCCAGGCCAAGCGGAAGCTCAAGAAGGCCTTCGCCACCCGGCGGACGGTTGCCGCGCCCCCGAAGGAGATCCGGCCGACGAAGCGGCTGCCGCGGCCGCGGCCCCTGGGCGCCGCCGACGCCCTGCTCGGCGGCAAGTAGCCCGCTCCCGGCTCCGGTTGATCGCAGGGGAGGGGCTGGCTAAGATACGCGCGTTCCGCCTGCTCCCGGCGGCCCGTCCGCTGGCCCGGAGGTGCCCCACCCTTGGTTCCCGAGGACCCCACCCAGAGCCCGGAATCCCCGCGCAGCCGGCCCGGGCGGCGTCGCTCCGCCCCCGCGCCGACGGCCCGCACGCGTTCGGAGGAGCTGCTCGACGCCTGCACCCGGGTGGCGGTCTCGGGAGGGAGCCTGGCGGAGATCGGCGAGGGCATCCTCTCCACGCTGGTGGCGGCGTCCGGCGCCGACTCCGGCCTCCTGCTGCTGCGGGAGCCCGGCGGGGGCGGTAGCGTGATCGCGGTCCGTGAGGCGATGCCGGCCTCGGCGGCCCACGGTCTGGCGCGGGGGGTGGAGCAGGCCGGCCATCCCCTGCTGGTCGCGGATCTGCGCACCGATCGCCGCGTCGCCGGGCCGGGGGCCGACGACCTGCTGGGCCACGGCTTCCGCTCCTACCTCTGCCAGCCCCTGCTGGCCGCAGGGGGTGCTCTGGGAACGCTCCATCTGGCCTCCCGGCCGTCGGAGAGCTTCGACACCGTGGCCCTCGACGCCGCCGCACGGGCGGCCCGGGTCCTGGCGCTGGCGGTTCGCGCCCACCGCAGCCGCGTGGAGAGCGAGCGGCTCGCCGAGGACCGGGCGCGGGAGGTGTCGCTCCTGCTGGAGATGAGCCGGGGGCTGGGGCATGTCAGGGGCCGCGCCGAGATCCCCGACCTGCTGCTGGAGAAGCTGGCCCGGATCGCGGACGCGGACCTGGGGGCGGTGGTGCTCGTGGAGGGCGATCGCGCCTCGGTGACGGTCCAGGAGGAGCTGCCGCTTCCGGCCGCCCTGCGCCGGCGGGCCGGGGACCGGGCGCTGGAGGCGCTCGAGGAGCATGGCGGAGGACGGCCCGCCACCGTGGATCGCCAGGAGCTCCGGTCGGGCTCGGGTCTGCTGGCCGGTCCGGTGGCGCCGGCATGGCGATCGGAGCTGGCGGCGCCGCTGCGGTCCCGGGGGCGCGTGGCGGGGATGGTCCTGCTGGTCGCCCACCGGCGCAGCGCCTTCAGCGAGGTCGATCGTCGGCTGCTCACCACCGTCTCCGGACTCGTCTCCCTGACCCTGGAGCGTCTCGACCGCGCCCTGGAGGACGAGAGGAGCCGCATCGAATCGGTGGTCGATGCGATGGGCGAGGGGCTGCTATGGGTCGATGCGGCGGGCCGCCTGGAGCTGGCCAACCCCGCCGGCCGGCGGTCCCTGCTGGATCTGCTGGGGGAGCCGCAGCCGGCGGAGCTGCACCGCCTCGGTGATGTCGACCTCGATGGCCTCCGCGAGGAGTTCGCCGGCGGCCGGCGCACCCGCTACCAGGCCGAGGTCGGCTCGGGAGCCGGGGCGCGTGCCTATACCCTGACCGCCTCGCCGGTGCGAGGCAGGGCCGGCGAGCCCCAGGGGATGGTGCTGGTGCTGTCGGACGTCACGGAGCAGCGGGGCCTGCAGGCCAAGCTGATGCAGACGGAGAAGCTCTCCTCGCTGGGGGAGATGATCAGCGGCGTCGCCCACGAGCTCAACAATCCCCTGACCGCGGTCATGGGGTACGCCCAGCTGCTCGAGGGGGCGGGCGATCTCGGCGCCGAGATCGTGCGGAAGATCCGCGGCATCAGCGAGCAGGCGGCCCGGTGCCAGCGGGTCGTGCAGAACCTGCTGTCCTTCGCCCGCAATCACGAGCCGGAGCAGGGTCCCGTGGACATCAACGGCATGATCCGCTCGGTGATCCACCTCATGGGGCCGCCCCTGCGGGTCGATGGGATCGAGCTCCGGCAGGAGCTCTCCGGGGACCTGCCGGCGGTCCGGGGAGACGTACACCAGTTGCAGCAGGTGCTGCTGAACCTGGTGACCAACGCCCACCAGGCCATCCGGTCGGCAGCGGCGGAGGGAGGCGCGGCAGGCCACATCTCCATCCGCACGGCCCCGGTGGACGGCAGGGTCCGCATCGTCGTCGAGGACGATGGTCCGGGGATCCTCCCGGGGCACCTGAACCGCGTGTTCGATCCCTTCTTCACGACGAAGGAGGTGGGGGTGGGCACCGGGCTCGGCCTCAGCCTGGCCTACGGGTGCATCACCGAGCACGGCGGGGAGATCCGGGTGGAGAGCCGGCCCGGGGCCGGCGCCCGGTTTCTCATCGACCTTCCGGGAGCCGCCGTACGCGAGCGGCCAGAGGCCCCCCTCGCCGTGCCCGCCCGGCCGACCGGCGGCGGACTGTCGTCCCGGGATGTCCTGGTCGTGGACGACGAGCCGGCCATCGCGGAGCTCATCGCCGAGGCGCTCCGGGCCGCGGGCCATCACGTCGACATCGTGCACGACGGCCGTGTGGCCCGCGAACGGCTCCGCGAACAGCGCTACGATCTCGTGCTGACGGACCTGAAGATGCCGCACATGAGCGGCGTGGACCTCTACGAGGACCTCGAGCGGACCGACCCGGAGATGGCGGGCCGGATGATCTTCTCCACCGGCGACACCGTGAGCCGGGAGACCGCCGCGTTTCTCCGCCGGTTCGAGGACCGCTGCCTGACCAAGCCGTTCCGGCTGCATGACCTGCATGCCGTGGTGGAGCGGGTGCTGGAGGCCGGGGAAGGTCGAGCGGCCGACGCGGGGTGAGCCGGAAGCGGATCGCCCCGCCAGGAGGAGACCGATGCGCAACACCAGGACCCGGCTCTGGATCGCCCTGCTGACGCTGACCCTGACGGGGTGTGCCGGCGCCGACGGCGCGGCGTCGGGCGGCGGCGACGCCACCCCACCGGACGCGGCCGTCGCGACCTTCGCGGGCGGCTGCTTCTGGTGCATGGAGGCGCCCTTCGAGAAGCTCGACGGCGTCTACGAGGTCCTCTCGGGATACAGCGGTGGGGACGAGCCCGACCCCAGCTACGAGCAGGTGTCCTCCGGGACCACCGGCCATGCGGAGTCGGTGCAGGTCTACTACGACCCGGAGGCGATCTCCTACGCGGACCTGCTGCAGGTGTTCTGGCGGCAGATCGACCCGACGGATCCCGGCGGGCAGTTCGTGGATCGCGGTTCCCAGTACCGCAGCGAGATCTTCGTGCGCGACGAGGCGCAGCGCACCGCCGCGGAGCGCTCCCGGGAGGAGCTGGAGGCCTCGGGTCGCTTCGAACGGCCGATCGCGACGAAGATCACGGCGTTCAAGGCCTTTTACCCGGCCGAGCCGTACCACCAGGACTTCTACAGGACCCACCCCGAGCGCTACCACCAGTACCGGGCGGGCTCCGGACGCGATCGCTACCTGGACCGGGTCTGGGGGGAGGACCGGGAGTTCAAGCCCGGCAAGCCCTCGGCGCAGGATCTCCGCAGCCGGCTCACCCCGCTCCAGTACGAGGTGACCCAGGAGGAGGGGACCGAGCCGCCCTTCGACAACGCGTACTGGGACAACAAGCGGCACGGCATCTACGTCGATGTCGTGTCCGGCGAGCCGCTCTTCAGCTCGCGCGACAAGTACGAGTCCGGGACGGGCTGGCCGAGCTTCACCCGTCCGCTGGTGCCGGGAAACGTCGTGGAGCGGGTCGATCGACGGCTCCTGATCCCCCGGACGGAGGTCCGGAGCCGGGAAGCGGACTCCCATCTGGGACACGTCTTCGACGACGGGCCCGAGCCCACGGGCCTGCGCTATTGCGTCAACTCCGCCGCCCTGCGCTTCATCCCGAAGGAGGAGATGGAGGCCGCCGGCTACGGCGAGTACCTGCCCGACGTCGACTGACGTCCATCACGGCGGTCCCCCGCATGATTCATGAGGGGCAGGCCTTAGAGACTCCTCGGGAACGCCCGACCTGCGTTGGCCGGCCTTGACGGGTCCCTCATCCGCCTGCGGCGGTCGGCCATTCCCGAGGCGCCTCTGACATCCTGCAGCCTCTCGTTCTTCGTCGGTTTCCGCAGGTCTTCCGGACGGGCGCCCGAATCGAGACGGGTCGACCTGCCCCTCAGAAATGTTGCGGGCCAGGGGATTGGCGTATCCTCTGCCTGGAGGTGGACGCCGGCGACGGCGTCCGCCGGGAGGACCGCCATGACCCGAGCCGCCGCCACGATTCCCACCGCCCTGCTGCTCCTGGTCGCCGCCAGCTGCGCCAGCGCGCCGAAGCAGACGTCCCTGATGAAGGCCGCCAAGAACGTCGGGGTCACCGCCCAGGAGCTCCGGCTGCGGGTGCGGGATCTCGCGCCGCAGGTGGGGGGCATCGTCGAGGATGCCGCCGACGAGATCGCCGCGGCCTCCCCGGACCCGCAGATACGCAGGGCCGCCCTGCGGTGGAAGCTGGAGGCGATCCCGCGCACGAACCAGGCGGTCTTCCGCCAGGACCCGCTCCTCGCCCTCGTCGACGTCTGGGCCTTCACGCTCCAGCTCCGCACCTATCTCACCGAGGGCGACGGCAGGGACCTGTTCGGGCCGCAGCAGCCGATCGCCCTCGACGCGGCGGAACAGATGATCGACACCGTCGAGGCGCTGGCGCTGCGCGCCTCCGCTACCGGCAATATCGATGCGGCCCGGGAGCTGATCGCGGGATGGGCCGCCGAGACGCCGATCGAGGGGCCCAGCCTCACCAGGGTCTCGATGGTGAACTTCGTGGCGGACGTGGCGGCCGCGAGCCGGGCCGGCGGCTTCGCCACCGTCGGGCAGCTGCAGACGGACGTGGCGGACCTGGCGGCCCGCATCGACCTGTTCGCGGACCAGCTGCCCAAGTTCGCGCGCTGGCAGTCCCAGTACGTGGTGGGGGAATACGCCTCGAGGGAGGACGTGGTTCGCACCCTCGAGGACGTCGACCGGATGGCCGACTCCCTCGAGAGCGCCAGCGCCATGGTAGATCGGCTCGGGGGCGTCGCGCTCCAGCTCACCGACTCCCTCGCCACCGAGGACGGCGGCGCGGCCTCGTTCCTCGACGAGCAGCGGGAGGCCGTGTTCCGGGAGATGGAGCGGCAGCTCGCCGTCACGCTGGATCGCCTCACGCGGGAGCGGATTGCCGTCCTGGAGGAGGTCCGGGCGGAGCGGGGCGTCGTGCTCGCCGCCGTGACCGCCGAGCGGCAGGCGGCGCTGCACAGCCTCGCCGGGGAGCGCGAGACGGTGCTGCGGGAGGCGGAGGCCATGGCCGGCCGGCTCGTGGAGCAGGCGGGCGGCCAGGTGGAGCGGGCCATCGATCACCTGTTCTGGCGGCTCGTGCAGCTGGCCGGCGGTGTCCTGCTCGTGCTCGCCGCGGGAGCGTTCTGGCTGGTGCGGCGGCTCGCGCCGGCACCCGCCTGAGCGCCCCGCCGCACGCGCCGTAAGCCGCAAGTGGGCCGGGCCGCGCGTTGCGGGTCGGACTGACGCCTGCCCGTCGATCGGATATGATGACCCCGCGCGGCGCTTCCGATCGATGGCCGCGGACAAGGGGCACGGCGGCGGGTCGCCGGGCCGTGGAGGAAGGCCGCATGAAACACGGGATCTCGCTGTTCATCCTCGCTCTCGTCCTGGGGCCGCTTCCCGCCCGGGCGGACTATCCGGAGCTGGAGTTCGACTATCCCATCGCGGCGGATCGCTGGGGCGTCGGGCTGGGGGGGTACGGCGTGGACCTCGACACGACCGTCTCGGTCGGGATCGGGGACCTCGTGGGGACGACGATCGACGTGGAGGACATCCTCGGCCTGCAGTCCGACCAGAGCATCGTGCGGCTCGGGGGCTTCTTCCGGATCCGTCCGAAGCACACCCTCGAGTTCACCTGGCTCGAGATCAACCGGTCATCGGATCTCAACATCAGCGAGTCGTTCGAGTTCGACGGCGTTCGCTACGATGCGAACGCCATGATCGACTCGAAGATGGACATGAGCCTGTACAAGGTCGACTATCAGTACTCGTTCTTCAACAACGGCCGGGTCAACACGGGTTTGCAGACCGGTCTAAGCGTGTTCGACTTCGACGCCGCGATCGGCGGGCAGGGCGTCCAGCTCGATGCCGACGGGAACCCGGTCAGCGGGGTCTCGTTCGAGGAGACGGGGAGACGTCTGCTGGCGCCGGTTCCCGGGCTCGGGTTCTTCATCGACTTCGCCGCGTACCGGTGGATGGTGGTGCGGTTCAGCGCCGAGTTTCTCGACCTGTCGATCAGCGGCATCGAGGGGCGTTACCAGGACACCTCGCTGCTGCTCGAGTTCCGTCCGCAGCGGCACTTCGCCATCGGCGTCGGGATTGCCGGAACCGACCTGCGGGTCAAGCAGACCGGCGAGGACCCCTGGTCGGTGGATTACCGCTTCAGCGGCGTGGTGGGCTACCTGGGGACCTCCTTCTAGCCGATGCGGGTCCGGGCGGGGGGGGGCCGCGGGGCCGGGATCGCTCTGTCGGTGCTCCTCGGCGCCGTGTTCCCGGCCGCCGGCGCCGCCGGCCTCGGCACGATCCGGGCCGAGGTGGGCTACGATGACAACGTCACGGACGCCACGCAGGAGGACGATCCCCTCGGCGCCGTTTCCCTCCTGGTGGCCCCCGAGGGCGGCTGGCGCTGGCGCGCCGGTAAGAACGGCTCCCTGACGCTGCGGGGGAGCCTCGACGTCGCCGTGGTCTTCGAGTACGACCGGCTCTCCGGCGCCGACCCCGGCCTGGAGCTCGCCTGGCGCCGGAAGACCCGGCTCGGGGCGGACGCGCCCTGGTTCGCGCTGTCCGCAGCCGCCACGTACCAGGCCTACCGCAGCGAGATCCGGCGGGGGACGGAGGCGGAGGCGTCGTTCCGGTTCGGCCACCCGGCGACCCCGCGCTACACCTACCGTCTCGAGGCCACGGCCTACCGGCGGGACGCGGAGTCGGAGGCCTTCACCCAGGACGCGTGGTGGCTGACCTTTCACAACGACATCGTCGTGAGCCGCTCGGGACTGCTGTACGTCCGCTACCAGTACCGGCAGGGACAGATCACTTCGAGCGCCGAGCCGCGCAGGGCGCTGATCCTGGCGACCTCGCCGGAGGAGCGCGTGCCGGACGACGCCTTCCCCGGCCGGGTCGCCTACCGGCTCGATGCGACCACCCAGGTTCTTCGGGTCGGCTGGAACCAGGCTCTGGGGGACCGGAAGTCCCTGGACCTCAGCTACGAGTTCCGCCGGTCCGCGGCGGACCTCGGCTCCCGGCTGGACTACGACAACAACCTCGTGCGGGTGACCTATCTCTACCGCTTCTAGCAGGTTGTGCGGGTCGCCGGGGCTCTTCCGGCTCGCGGCCTGGCTCGCCTTCCCCGTCGTCGCGGCGGGGGCCGTCTCCGGCGACCTCGACGTGCAGGTCCGGGACCCGAAGGGCCGGCCGGTGGAGGGGGCGGTGGTCGCCGTCTATCCCGCGGAGGGAGCTCCGGCGCTGCCGCCGGATCCCCCGCCGGCGATCATCGACCAGGTGGACGAGGAGTTTGTCCCGCAGGTCTCCGCCGTCCCCATGGGCACCCCCGTTTCCTTCCCCAACAGCGACGACATCCGGCACCACGTCTATTCCTTCTCGAAGCCGAAGACGTTCGAGCTGCCCCTCTACGAGGGGACCCCGACCGACCCCGTGGTGTTCGACCGGCCAGGGCTCGTGGTGCTCGGATGCAACATCCATGACTGGATGGTCGCCTACGTCTACGTGCTCGAGACCCCGTGGTCCGGCGTCACCGGGGCCGAGGGGCGGGCACGCATCGAAGGACTCCCGGCCGGCGATTACCGTGTGGAGGCCCTGCATCCGCGCAGGAAGGGAGCCTCGGACCCGGATGCCCCCATGGTGCGGATCGTGGAAGGGAAGACGGCTTCCCTCGGCTTCCAGATGAAGCTCAAGCCCGATCTTCGCCGCACCCGGGCGCCGCGATCCGGCGGAGGCGACTACCGCTGAGATTCCGGAGCTTCCAGAGTCGCCTGCTGGTCCTGTTCCTCGGCCTGTTCGCGCTGGTGCTCACCGCAGCGTTCCTGCTGGTGAACGTCGCCCACACCCGGAACGCCCGGCGGCAGATCGACGACGCCCTGGAGGTGGCGAGCGGGGTCTTCCACCGGCTGATCGACGAGCGGGCGCGTCGGCTGGTCGAGGCGGCCCGGCTGCTCTCCGCGGACTACGCCTTCAAGACGGCATACGCCACCGCGGACCGGGACACGGTGCTCTCCGCCCTGGAGAACCACCGGGTGCGGATCGGTGCCGACGTCATGATCCTGGCCGACCTGGACTACGAGGTGGTCGCCGACACCCGGCGGCGCTCGGCCGCGGGGGCGCCGCTCCCCTTCGCGGACCGGATCGAGGCCTTCCTCGACGCCGGGGAGATCGAGGGGGCGACGATCCTCTCCCTGGACGGGACGCGGTACCAGATGGTGATCGTGCCGCTGCTCGCCCCCATGCCCGACGCCTGGATCTGCGTCGGCTTCCGGATCGACGACCGCTTCGCGCAGGCGTTTCGCCGGCTGACCCTGTCCCACGTCTCCCTGGTGGCGATGGACGGCGGGAGCTGGGAGCCGTTCGCATCCACGTTGCCGGCGGGGTCCCGGGGGGGGCTCGGCGCGGCCCTGGAGCGGGCCCCCCGGGAGCCCGATCGCAGCGTCGTGCTGGACCTGGCGGGAGAGGATTACCTCTCCCTCGTGACGCCGATCCACGGGGAAGGGAGGGGCGCCGTCCTGGCGGTCCTGCAGCGATCCGTGCGGGCGACGCTGGCGCCCTACCTCCGGCTCCGGGCCGTACTGCTGGTCCTGTTCCTCGGGGGACTGACGGTCTGCGTGCTCCTCGGGACGCTGGTTGGACGGTCGATCTCCCGTCCGGTCCTGCGGATCGCCGCGGAGGCGCGACGGGTCGAGGGCGGGGACTACAGCGGCACCCTGGACCTGCCGCAGCGCGACGAGATCGGCGAGCTCGCCCGCGCCTTCAACCACATGATGCGAGGGCTGGAGGAGCGCGACCGGGTGCGGAACCTCCTGGGGAAGGTGGTCTCGCCCGCCATCGCCCGGGAGCTGCTCTCCAAGGAGATCGAGCTCGGCGGCGAGGAACGGATCGTCACGATCCTGTTCTCGGACCTGCGCGGATTCACGGCGATGTGCGAGGGACAGGCGCCCCGGGCCATCCTCGCGCGGCTGAACGCGTACCTGACCCGCATGACGGAGGTCGTGGAGCGCCACGGTGGTGTCGTGGACAAGTACATCGGCGACGCGATCATGGCGCTGTTCGGCGCGCCCCTGGGCCACCCGGACGACGCCTCCCGGGCCGTGGCCACCGCGATGGAGATGACCGCGGCCCTGCGGGAGCTCGACGATGGCTCCGGGAAGGGCTTCCGGATGGGGGTCGGACTGAACACGGGCACCGTCGTGGCGGGGAACATGGGCTCGCAGACGCGCCTGAACTACACGGTGATCGGCGATGCCGTGAACCTGGCATCGCGCCTGGAGGGCCTCACGAAGGCCTACGGCGCGCCGGTGATCGTCAGCGGGTCCACGCGGGACGCCGCTCCCGGCTACCTGTTTCGCGAGCTGGATAGGGTCCGGGTCCGCGGACGGCGGGAGCCGGTGGCGATCTTCGAGCCGGTCGGGCCCGAGGCGAACGTGACGGCGGCGCTCCGGGAGGAGCTCGACAGGTTCCACGAGGCCCTGGACCTGTTCCGGCGCCGGGAATGGGAGGCCGCCCGGGAGCGTCTGGAGGCTCTCGAGGTGCGGGCGCCGCGGCCGCTCTACCGCTTCTACCTCGATCGCCTGGCGGCCTTCGGGGCCGCGCCCCCCGACGACGGATGGGACGGTACCTCGCTTCCTCCGGCGGGGTAGCCACACTCGCCCGCGACCGCGGTGCTATACTCGAAAGATGGCCATTCGCGTCACGCTGGGCGCAGGCCGCGGAGGGGACCATGAAGCTGCTGCCGGAGCAGATCCAGATCCTGGCACACCAGGTCGTCCGCCGGCTCGAGGGGCGGGGGATGGTGAAGACCGCCGATCCGGCGGCGGCGGTCGAGCGGGTGACCCGCGCACTGACCGAGGACCTCATGGTGGAGGACCGCCTCAACGAGGAGGTCCGGGAGATCCTGAGGGGCCACGCCGACCAGATTGACCGCCAGAACATCCAGTACCATGAGATGTTCAAGCTCATCAAGTCGAAGCTTGTCCGCGAGCGGAAGCTGATCCTATGAAGCTGAGCCACGAGAAGATCGTCCATCTCTCCCATGTCGTCGCCGACGCTCTCAACGAGGACGGGAGCGTCACCTTCGTGGAGCCCCACAACAAGGTGCGCCTCGAGGTCCTGGAGGTCCTGCGCAGGGAGATCGCCCTCGAGGAGGAGATGGAGAACCGCGCCCGCGCGCGGATCACCTCGATGAAGCGGGATATCGTCGAGGGGAGCCCGGAGTGGGAGATCCTCTATCGGAAGTACTACGAGGAGGAACTGGAGAAGAGGCGCTCAGTTCGCTAGCCCTTACCCTCCTCTCCAGGGAGCCTGCCGCATGACCATTCGGGAGGCCGAACACCGGCGCTTCGTGGTCGGAACCGCCGGACACATCGATCACGGCAAGACGGAGCTCGTCCGTGCGCTGACCGGGACGAACACCGATCGGCTCCCCGAGGAACAGGCCCGGGGGATCACCATCGATCTGGGGTTCGCCTTCCTCGAGCCCGCGCCCGACCTGCGCCTTGCGTTCATCGACGTCCCGGGGCATGAGCGCTTCGTCAAGAACATGCTCGCGGGGGTCGGCGGGATCGACCTGGTCCTCCTCGTCGTTGCCGCCGACGAGTCGGTGATGCCCCAGACCCGGGAGCACCTGGAGA
>JASFRI010000102.1:0-11582 GCA_050115015.1 Acidobacteriota bacterium | reverse complement strand
CGTCCTCCCACTCCCCGGCGATCGCCAGGTCCGCCCCGCGAAACAGGCTCGTCCGCTTCGGCTCGCAGGTCTCGCAGAAGAAACGCGCCGGGGCCATCTCGCGGCGATCGAGCCAGGCGCGGACCGGCTGCGTCGGCACGGTGATGTGGAACGAGCTGGAGCTCCCGCGGAGCACGGCGTTTCCGAAGCGCTCCAGGCGCGACCCGCGTTTGCGGCCTTCCCCTTCCCCCTCGGTCAGCACCTGGAATTCCACCGCCAGGATCGACTTCTCCACCGGCAGGGCGGGCACCACGATGTAACGCTCCAGGTCCCAGCCGCTCTGGTGGGTGCGGACGAGGTGGGACCGGGAGTAGTGCATGGCACGCTGGATGGCCTCGAACTCGACGGTCCAACCCCCCTGCGGCTCCTGCCGGAACGAGTAGGTGTAGTCCACGGTCGGCAGGCCGGTGCCGCGGACCCAGCGCCGGTCGAACCAGCTCAGGTTCCGGCCCAGCATGCGCTCCATCGCCTTCACGAACTCCGCGGTGGTCAGATCGTGCCCCTGGGCCGCCGCGGCGAGCTGCCCGAGCATCTGCTCGAAGGTCTCCTCGCCGGCGTAGCGGGACAGCATGTCGATGATCATCCCGCCCTTCAGGTAGACGATGGGGATGTATCCGCCCGGGTAGGCGCTGGAATCGAGCCGTGACCCCAGGACCACCGGTCCCAGGGACTCGACCAGGATCCCCTCCTCGTTGACGTCGAGCAGGGCGTCGGTCCAGCCGAGGAAGGGCCCCTTCTCGGGATCCGCCCCTCCCTCGGTTTGCCGGCGCATGTACGCCTCGGCGGACCAGTTGGCCAGCCCCTCGCTCAGCCACTGGTCCCGGTAGCTGGCCCAGCCGACCAGGTTCCCCCACCACTGATGGGCGATCTCGTGCGCGATGAATGCCTCCCGGTCCGGCAGCCACCAGAACAGATCGCGCCAGCCGCCGTGGGTGCTCATCTGATAGTGGGACAGGGTCACGAAGCCCAGGAAGCCCTGGGAGAACCCGCGCGGCGTCAGCACCACCGTCAGCCGGTCGAGCGGGTACTCGCCGAACATCTCCTGGAACGTCAGCAGGGCGTCGCGGACGGTGGTCTCGATCTCCTTCTTGACCTTCCCGGGAAAGCCGGAGGATTCCCGGTCGTAGGCGACGCGCACCCGGACCTTCCCCACCGTCTGCTCCTTGACGACAAAGTCGCCGAGCTCGAAGCTGAACTGCCGCGCGGGATAGTCGAGCACGTACCGGATGCGCTGTCCGCCGCCGTCCTCCCGGCTCTCCTCCTCGCGGTGGCCAGGGGCCAGCAGGTCCAGGCCGGAAGGAACGTGGAACGTGACGTCGTACGTGGCCCGGTCGATCTCGCCGGCGTGCGGGTACCACATCCGTGTGCTGAGCAGGGCGAAGGTGCGATGCTGCACCTGATCCACCGGGTTGCCCTCGTACTCCACCACGAGCCGGAGATCCTCCCCCTCCCGGCTCTCCCCGGGCAGCGCGACGGACAGATCGCCGCGCTGCTGGTGGAACGGCAGCGGGGTGCCGTCCCCGGTGTGCACCGCGGTGACAATCAGGTCGGACATCAGGTCCAGCGACAGGCCCCGCCTTCCTCCCGCCACCCCGGTAAGGTCGATGGCGGCCGAGCCCCGTAGCCAGGGGTCCGAGCGAGCGAGGTCGATCTCCAGGGCGTAGTGGCTCGGCTCGAAGGCCTCACGGGCCGGCCATGTTGTCCCCTCCGGCGGCGCGACGGCGTGGGACATCCAGACATCCTGGTTTCCGAGGTCCTCGACCTCCAGATCGCGCATCCGCCCCCGGCGGTGTGCGCGCCCCAGGGCCCTCCGGATCGACCGCAGCTCCCTTCCCTCGATCTCCTCGGCGACGAAGTGGCTGACGGTCAGCGCCTCCTCCAGGCGCGGGTCCACCGTGAAGAGGACGTCGCCGTGGGGGGTGCCGGTGAGCCAGGCGGCGAAGTATCCGTCCAGGAGGGAGTCCCCCATCGCATCCAGGAACAAGGGACCCTCCACCGCGGCGAGCTTGGCCTCCGTGCTGTCCACCCAGCGTTCCAGGAGTTCCCGGGCTACGGCCGCCGGTGCGTCCGTAGCATCGGCCTCTCCGGGCGGGGACCCATTCCGGGAGATGGCCGCACTGACGGCGTCACCGGCGGCCACCAGCACGGCCCCCTCGAAGGGCAGATCGAGGTGGTCCATACCGGTGAACAGCCGGAGCTGCCCGGCCTCGATCTCGTCCGGGGCGGGTGACTCGAGCCTCCCGGTTCCGGTGAACACGAACTGCACGGGACGTCCCTCGATGGACAGGGACGGGTAGAGGACGCCGTCCTCGAGGGTCAGGGTCGCTGGGCCCACGCGAAGCTCCAGGTCCGCGGCACGGTGTCCGGCGTCGTCCTGCAGGGCCGGGGAGCGCAGTGCCTCCACCACGGCCTCGGCGGTGGGATCGGCGGAGGCGGGGACGTGGGCGCCCACGAGCGCGATGGCCGCGAGCGCCCACGCAGTGACGGTTCGAGGCATGGGGCCTCCCTCGGGCGTACCGGCAGGGGAGTCGATCCTACCCCGACCTCCCGGTTCAATGCCAGAAAGAGCGCCCCCCGGGGCCGTCTCAGTAGCGCATCAGGTAGCGATCGTGCTCCCAGGTGTGAACCTGCGCGATGTACTCGTGCCAGGTGCGCTCCTTCGCCTCCAGGAAGTTCGTGGTGATGTGCTCCCCGAGGGCCTCCTGCAGCAGCTTCGACTTGCGGAATTCGTCCAGCGCGAAGCCCAGGTTCGCGGGAAGCTCCTTGATCTTGAGCCGCGCGCGCTCTCGCTGGCTCATGGAGTAGACGTTCTTGTTGACCGGTGGGCCCGGGTCGATCTTGTTCTCGATGCCGTCCATGCCGGCGCTCAGGGTCACCGTCAGCGCCAGGTAGGGGTTGCAGGAGGGATCCGGCATCCGCAATTCGCACCGGGTCCCGATGCCGCGCCGGTCCGGGACGCGGATCAGCGGCGAGCGGTTCTTCTCCGACCATGCGACGGTGGTCGGCGCCTCGTAGCCGGGGACCAGGCGCTTGTAGGAGTTCACCGTCGGGTTCGTGATGGCGCAGAAGGACGGAGCGTGGCGCAGCAGGCCGCCGATGTAATGCAGCGCGATCTTGGAGAGCTGGTACTCCGCCTTCTCGTCGTAGAAGACGTTCTTGCCGGACTTGAACAGCGACTGGTGGCAGTGCATGCCGGAGCCGTTCTGCCCGAACAGGGGCTTTGGCATGAAGGTGGCGTGCAGGTTCATCTGCCCCGCGACCACCTTCACGACCCAGCGGAAGGTGGCCACGTTGTCGGCGGTCTCCACCGCCTCGGCGTACTTGAAGTCGATCTCGTGCTGCCCGGGGGCGACCTCGTGGTGGGCCGCCTCCACCTCGAACCCCATCGCCTCCAGGGCCTGGACGATCCGCTGGCGGCACTGGTCCCCCTTGTCCACCGGGTCCATGTCGAAGTAGCCGCCCGCGTCATGGGTGTTCAGGGTGGGGTTCCCCTCCGCGTCCCGGTGGAAGATGAAGAACTCCGCCTCCGGCCCCGCCATCATCTCGAACCCCTTCTTCCGGGCCCTGGTGGCGGCGCGCTTCAGCGCGAGACGCGGGCAGCCCACGAACTCGTCCCCGTTGGGGCGGTAGATGTCGCAGATGATCCGCGCCGAGCGGTTGTCGGAGTCCGTCCAGGGGAGCACCCGGAAGGTCCCGAGGTCGGGGACGAGGAGCATGTCGGACTCCTCGATCCGGACGAAGCCCTCGATGGACGAGCCGTCGAACAGGACCTCGCCGTCCAGAGCCTTCTTGAACTGCTTGCGGGGCACCTCCACGTTCTTCGGCATCCCCAGGATGTCCGTGAACTGGAGGCGCAGGAACTGCACCTTCTCGCGGTTGCAGATCTTCAGGATCTCCGCTGCCGTCATCGCCCGGTTCCCCACGCCGAAAAAGGGAAACGGCCCGGAGGCGTCGGCGTCGCCACCGGGCCGTGAATCGCCTGAATGGATATTGGTGGAGTCTAGGCCGCGCCTGCACCGGTGTCAAGAAAAATCTGCAAAACTTGCAGATTTTCGCCATCAAATCGCGGAATATACGTCCCCAGAACCGTATCCTGAGCCCCGAAATGTGCCTCTTTTGCAGGCTTCGACGGTCATTTGGGGGTACGCGACCGGCCCTGACCCCGGCCTCGCAACCACCCCGGTCGGATGCGCCGTCCGGCTCGATCAGGGTGTCCGGCGCCGCACCGGGGCGTCGCCGGACTCCGCTTGCGCCAGCACGTGGGAGAGGATCTCCAGACGGGCCCGGCGCATCGGGAAGTCCGGGTCCGTGCTGGTGACGTAGACGACGAAGAACCGCGGCCGGAACGCCGGTCCGGTCCAGCCGACGTACCATCCGTGGTGACGCCCGTCCACGATGGTCCAGCCGGTCTTCCCCAGCACGGGGCGCCCGTCGGGGAGGTCATGGGCCATGATCCGGCGCACCGTCGCCTGCACCTCGGGCCGGACCGGCAGGTTGCCCGCCTCCAGCCGCTCCAGGAAAACGAGCTGCTCCGCCGGCGAGATCCGCAGGCCGCCGTCCAGCCAGAAGCGGTCGAGCGCTCCGTCGATCGAGCGGTTCCCGTAGCCGAGCCGCTCGAGGCCCGCGTTCATCCGATCCCGGCCGATGCGCCGTGCCATCTCCTGGAAATACCACACCGCGGAGACCTGCAGCGCCGACGCGAGGTCGTGGTCCCGGTTCCAGCCCGGGCCGCCGTGATCGGTGCCGTCCCAGGCGATCACCTCGTGCTCGTCCGCCACGACGCCCAGCTCCAGCGCGAGCAGCGCGTGCGGCAGCTTGAAGGTGGAGGCGGGAGGAAAGCGATCGCCGGCCCGGGAGGCGCCGTGGACCCGCACCGGGCCCGACCCTTCCCGGAGGAGCACCACGCCGGCCGCGTCGAAGGCCTCGAAGGCGCCGGACAGGTCGATCTCCTGCCACGGCACCCCGGGCAGATACGGCAGCGAATCCGTCGTCGGGGGCTCCCCCGCACAGGCCGCGACGACCAGCGCGGCGAGCAGCAGCGGAAACCCGCCCCTCACCGCTTCGGGGGCCGTTGCCCGCGGGCGCGAAGGGCCGCACCGCCCCCGACGGCGAAGGCGGCGAGGGTGGTGGAGCCGAGGGTGACCCAGGGCGCGCGGAACAGCAGGAATCCCCAGCCGGCCACCGCCACGAGGAAGGCCAGGATCGCGGGGACCGAGGCCCGGCCGTACGCCTCCCGGAACGCCTCGATGCGCTCCAGCGCTTCCGTGATCCTCCCGCGCTGCTCCGCCGACGGACCCTCCCCGGCGGGGAGGCCGAGCAGCGGCGCGAGACGGTGCTGGATCCACCGCTCGGGAGGCGGCACCTCCCGGGAGGGCAGCCGCGGATGGAGCAGGCGGTCGAGGCACCGGTCGAAGCGCTCGTCGAACACGCCGGCACGGATCAGCCAGAGCGCGGCGGCGCGGTGGTTCCCCTCCCCCAGGTAGAGGTCCGCGAGCCGGGTCGCGGCCTCCGGACGGTCGGGCGAGGCGGTGTGGAGATCCCGCAGGATCGACTTGCGACGGTGCGTCTCGAGGGTCCGGTCGTCGGCGCGGGCCAGGAGATGGTCGTGGCGGCGCCGGATCCCCTCGCGGGTCCGGCGCGTCTCGGAGGCGATGCGGTCCAGGACGACCTTCCGGGCCTCCTCGACCACCTGCAGGAAGGGCTCGCCGGTCTGGCCCGGCGCGAGGAAGACCCCCATCCGCGGGGCCACCTCGAGGTACTGCTCCTCCGGGTAGCTGCGCGGGGCCGAGCGCTCCAGCCGCAGGTTCGGGGCTTCCTGCCCGTCGTCGCCGACGGCCAGGTAGAGGCGGGTCCGGGTGAGGATCACCTCCCCCCCCTCCACCGGGAGCTTGGAGAGAATGGTCTCCTCGGGGTCGTGCAGGGAGATCGTCTGCCGTTGCTGCGTCCGGGCGAAGTAGCGGTCGAACTCCTCGTTCAGCGGCATCCGGCCTCCCGCCCGTCATTCTAGCAGCCACGCCGTCGGCGCGATGGACGGACAGGACGGTGTGGCGGGAATCGTGAGAGAATGCGTGATACCCGATGAGGGACGACCCCGGAGGAGGTGCACATGGGACCGGAGACACCGATCGACCGGAAGGAGCTGCGCGAGGCGATCCAGGGCGAGTACTGCGACGTCGCCCGCTCGCCGGACCGGGGCTTCCACTTCCATACCGGCCGCCGCCTGGCCGCCATCGTCGGGTACCGGGACGAGTGGCTGGAGGGCATCCCCGAGCGGGCGATCGAGCGGTTCGCCGGGACCGGCAACCCGTTCCGCATGGGGACCCTGCGGCCGGGGGAGCGGGTCGTCGACCTGGGCTGTGGCGCGGGGATCGACAGCCTGATCGCGGGGGCGCAGGTGGGTCCCTCGGGATCGGTGATCGGCGTCGACATGACCGCGGAGATGCTGGAGGAGGCCCGGCGGGCCGGCGAGGAGGCCGGCCTTCCGCACGTCGAGTTCCGGACCGGCTACCTCGAGGAGCTACCCGTGGAAGATGGCTGGGCGGACGTGGTGATCTCCAACGGCGTGATCAACCTCTGTCCGGACAAGGTAGGTGCGTTCGGGGAGATCCACCGCGTTCTCCGGCCGGGGGGCAGGATGCAGATCGGGGATATCGCGGTCGAGCGCCCGGTCTCCGAGGCGTCGAAGCGGAAGATCGACCTCTGGACCGGCTGAATCGCCGGCGCTCTTCTGGAAGGAGAGCTCCGGGAGGTGGTCGAGAGCGCCGGCTTCGGTGACTTCGAGGTGACCTGGAGGGCGCCCGTCTACGACGGCGCGCCGCAGAGCTCCAGTGCCGCCAAGTACGGGACCGTGGGGATCAACTTCCGGGCCCGGAAGCCCGGCTCACCCTGAGCGCGGGGCCGGCGGTACGTCAGCCGCCGGCGGCCCGGTCGAGTCGGTCCGCGAGCAGCGTCGACAGCGGGGACATCCCCTCCAGGGACGCCAGGCTCTCCCGCGCGCGTGCCAGGGCGGGGGGGATGTAGCGGAGGTACGACTCGTTCCGGAAGCGGGTCGCCTGCCCGGCGAAGGTGCCGACGGCCTTCAGCATCCGCTGGGCCACCACCCAGGCATAGTGCTCGTGGAAGGCGTCCGCGCCGGGCCGGCGATCGAGCCCGCGCAGGAACCGGTCGACCATCGCCGACCGCAGGTCCTCCGGCAGCTCGACGTAGGGATCGCACAGCAACGAGGCAAGGTCGTAGGCCCGGCTGCCGAGGCGCGCGTCCTGGAAGTCGAGGATCGCGAGCCTGCCGGCCCGGCCTGCCCGGGGAGGGAGCATCAGGTTCCGGGAGTGGTAGTCGCGGTGACAGAGGACGCGGTCCCCGGAGCGACCCGCCTCCCCGGCGATCCTCGCGAGCCCCTCGTCCAGGGTCGCGGTCTCCGCGGCCGACAGCGGGTTTCCCAGCAGGCGATCGACGTGGTGCTCCCGGAAGTAGGCGAGCTCGCGACCCAGCTTCACGTCGTCCAGGCAGTAATGGTAGGCGGCGACGGCCGGCGTCAGCGCCGGTGTTCCGGTGCGCTGCAGCCGGACGATCCAGTCGACCGCCTCCTCGTAGAGCGCGCGCCGGTCCTCCGGGGCCGCCCCCGCGCCGAGGTGTGCCTGCAGCGAGCGATCCCCGAGATCCTCCAGGACGAGGACGCGGTGCTCCGCGTGCTCCTCCCGGACGGCGGGCACCGGGATGCCCATCCCGGCGAGAAAGCCCGCCAGGTTCACGAACGGCACGTACGGCGGGTCGAACGGCTCGGCCATCAGCGCCAGCACGGCCGTCCCCTCGCCGGTCGACACCCGGAAATAGCGCCGGGCCGAGGCGTCGCCGGCCAGCGGATGCAGGACGGCATCCTCGCCGAAGCGCCGGGCCACGAAGGTCGACAGGTCGGGGGGGAGGCTCAAAGCGGGAAGAAGACCAGATCGCCCTGGCGCTCGCCGCCGGCCTCCGCCGGGAGGTCGTCGCCCCGGGCCAGCACGATACGCCGGTGGAAAACCGTGTTCGGCGGGAGGATCACCCCCTCGCCGATGATCGCGTCGGAGATGTCGCTGTGGTAGCCGATCTTGGCGTCGTTCCAGATCACGCTGCGGCGGACCTTGGCGTCCCTGCCGAGCTCGACGCGGTCCCCCAGCACCGCGCCGTCCCGCACGGTGGCGCTCTCGTGCACCCTCGCCCCGCCGCCGAGCAGCAGGCGATCCGGATCGTCCCCCTCAGGGCGGATCCCGAGCCGCTCCAGCAGGGAGGAGAACGGCGGTGCGAGGATCTGCAGCGTGCGCCGCAGGTAGTCGCCTGGGGTCCCGAACTCCACCCAGGGGCTGTCGACGACGCAGGCGGCGATCGTGGCTCCCTCGGCGATGAAGGACGGGTAGACCTGCCGGTTGATGTCGAACTCCTCGCCCGGCGGGATGCGATCCAGCACGTCGGGTTCCACCACGTGCAGGCCGCTGAACACGTACGGGGTGGCCGCCGGACCCTCGTAACTCGGGTGGCCGGCGATCCGGACCACCCGACCCTCCACCACCTCCACCGGGTGATAGCCCTTGTGCTCCTGGTACGGGAGCAGCACCATCGTGGCCACCGCGCCGGAGGCGCGGTGGGTGACCAGGACCTGCTCCGGATCGACGTCGAACACGAAGTCGCCGTTGGAGAGCAGGAACGGGCCGTCCCCCCGGAGCACGCTCTCGGCGTTCTTGACCCCTCCCGCCGTGCCGAGCAGGTTTCGCTCCCGGAACGTCGTCACCTGCATCCCCTCGGGCGTCCACGGCTCCAGGATTGCCTCCACCGTCTCGGGGAGATGGTGCAGGTTCACCGCCGCATGGTCCACGCCCGCGCGGTGCAGCATCCGCAGGCCATAGCCCACCAGGGGGCGGTTCAGCACCGGGATCGCCGGCTTGGCGAGCCGGTGGGTCAGCGGCCGCATGCGCTCGCCCCGGCCGGCGGCCAGGACCATCCCCCTCATCCCGCCTCCTCGGGAAACACCATGTCTCCGATCTCCTGATCGTGGGCCTCGCACCAGGCCTCGTAGAGGTCGCGATACGTGCCGGTCACGTAATCGGCGACGGAGTACCCGAGCGCGCCGGCCCAGCGGTCGATCTCGTCCTTCGGACCCTCGAGCTCCATGAAGTTGCCGACGGGCGACTCGTCCACCACGGCGTGCAGCCTGCCGAGGCGGTAGGTCGTCCGGTATTTCTGGTAGCGCCAGATCGGCTCCAGCCCGAGGGCCTGCAGGATGGCGGTCAACCCCTCCTGATTCGCCACGCCGGTCTCGTGCTCCTCCCGCACCTTCGCCCGGATCTTCGAGGCGACCTTCCCCTTGAACGTCATCAACGCTCCGTCGGACCGCCGCCGCACCCGCAGCAGCGCGCCGGCCTCGGTCAGCCGGCCGTCCGGGAAGTCGAACAGCCGGTCGTCCTCCAGCGTCCGGGGCGACTCCTGGAAGGCCCCGAGCACCCGCAGGCGGGACTCGACGTCGGCGATCGACCCGATCCTGAGCTTGACCTCGATCTCGAGCATGGCGAAGCGGCCGGGAGCGGGGGACGATCCCGGTTATATAATGGCGGCGGCCAGGCCGGACGCTCCCGGGACAATGCGGCCTGACGCGAACCTGCCTGAGGGATCTGAGGAGGGAGTCTAGCCCCCTTCCCGCCGGAAGGGAAGCCCCTTCGCCGAGAGGAGGCCTCGTGTCCCCCCAGTCTCGCAAGAAACGCACCGCGGCGCCCGCGACCCGCCGCGGCAAGAGCGGCCCGCGCACCCGCAAGATCGCCGACCTCACCCACCACGCGTTCCGGTCGCTGGTGCCGGACCGGATCGCGCGGGTGATCCTGCCCGTGGGCACCATGGAGGCCCACGGCGTGCTGCCCCTGGGCACCGACACCCTGATCCCCGAGCGTCTCGCCGAGCGCCTGGCGGAGCCCCTGGACGCGCTCATCGCGCCGGCGATGCCGTACGGGATCACCTCGTCGCTGCTCCCCTATCCCGGCTCCATGACCCTGGAGCCGACGACCTTCGTCGCCGTGATGGGGCAGATCGGCCGGGAGCTGGCACGGAACGGCTTCCGGGAGGCGATCGTCCTCAACGGGCACGGCGGCCAGACCGACGAGCTGCGCCGGGTGATCGGGGAGCTGTGGCGCGGCCAGGGTCTGTTCGGGATGGTGGTGGAGTGGTGGCCCCTCGCCGCGGAGGCCTGCCGCGACGTGTACGGGGCGGCGGGCGGCCACGGTGGGGTGGACGAGACCGCCGCGGTGGTCGCCCTGGCGCCGGAGCTGGTGGAGCCCGACCGCATGCGCCCCTCCCTGGAGTACCGGGTCCGGCCGGGGCTGGCGGCCCGCCCGGCGCCCGCGCCCATCCTCCACTTCGGCGATCAGGAGGGGAGCCCTTCCTTCGACCCGAAGCGGGCCTCCGACTACCTGGAGCGGATGGTCGCGGCGGTGCTGGAGGCCATCCAGGAGGTCCTGAAGGCCTGGGAGCGCAACCTCACGCCCCGCTGAGGGCGCGCGATGGGACCGGGCGCGGGAGCGGCGACCACGGCATCCGGGACGGGCGACGGTTCCGGCGGCCGGGGCTGCCCCGGCAGCGCGGTTCACTCCAGCGCGCCGCCGCAGCTGCTCCCCTGGCCGGCGGTGCAGCCGTAGCAGTGGCTGTCCGTCGCGATCGGCCTGCCGTCCAGGTCCCCGGCGGACAGCTCGGCGAGGCGCAGCCCGCCTCCCGGGACCGGCATCCCGAGCATCTGGTTGAAGTCGCAGTCGAAGACGAAGCCCCGCCAGTCGACACTGAGCAGGTTGCGGCACATCACGCTCTCCAGGTTGCCCGGATGGTGGGACTCCCGCAGCAGTGTCATGTAGCCGTCCAGCTCCCCGCGTTCCGCCAGTGCCTCCCGGAAGCGGTGGATCGGCATATTCGTCAGGGTCAGGACGCGGTTGAAGACGATCCCGTGCTCCCCCCCGAGGACCCGCCGGTACTCGGCCTCCAGGGACTCCTGGGGCGGCGGCAGCTTGGGGCCCTGGGGGTTGTAGACCAGGTCCAGGACGAGTCCGCTCCCCTCCCGGCCGTAGCCCAGGCGGTTCAGCGCCCGCAGCCCCTCCAGGCTCCGCCGGAACGTCCCCTTGCCGCGCTGGCGGTCGACGTTCTCCTCGAGGTAGCAGGGGAGCGACGCCACCACCTCCACGCGGTGGTCCGCCAGGAACCGCGCCAGGTCGCGTTGCTCCGGCAGCACCAGGATCGTCAGGTTGCAGCGGTCGAGGATCCGCAGGTCGAGGGCCCGGGCCTCGCGGACGAGCCGCCGGAACGAGGGGTTCAGCTCCGGTGCGCCGCCGGTGATGTCGAGGGTCGATACCTCCGAGCGCCGCAGGAACGTCAGGACCTCCTCGACGGTCTCGGCCGACATCTCCTCCGTGCGCTGCGGCCCCGCGTCCACGTGGCAGTGGGCGCAGCGCTGGTTGCACCTCGCGCCCAGGTTGACCTGGAGGATCTCCAGCGGCCGCCGGTGGATCGCCGGGAACTCGGACTCGGGCATCGTCGAGAAG
>JASFRI010000101.1:0-11614 GCA_050115015.1 Acidobacteriota bacterium | reverse complement strand
ACCGCAAGGGGGAGCCCGCCGCGGATCCCTCCTGCTACCTCGCGGCCCCCGCCCGCACGGAGCCCGGGGTGGCGCCGGACGGGGGGGAGGCGCTCTACGTCCTCGTCCATACCCCGTACCTGCGGCCGCACCACGACTGGGAGAGAATGTTCCCCGCGTACCGCGAGGTCATCCTCGACAAGCTCGCCCGGACGGCAGGCATGCCCGATATCCGCGAACGGATCGTGTTCGAGTCGGCCCTCACGCCCCGGGACATCCACGAGCGCTACAGCGTCCTGGACGGGGCGATCTACGGCCTGGCGAGCCACGGCCGGTTCCTCGGGGCCTTCAAGCCCGCCAACCGGCGGGATGACCTTCGTGGCCTCTACCTCGCGGGCGGTGCGGCCCATCCCGGCCCGGGGATGCCGATGGTCATGATGTCCGGCTGGATCGCCGGCGATGCCCTGGATCGGGACGGCGTCGCCCCCCGCACTCCGGCGCGGGTGCTCCGGGCGGTCGGATGATCCCCTCCGGTGGGGTGGGGGCGGCGGACCTGCGCTTCTCGCCCGTGCTGTTCCGCTGGTTCGTCCGCTACCTGCGCTTCTACTTCGCGCGCAGCTTCACCGCGGTGCGGGTCAGCCATGGCGTCATCCCGCAAGGGGGACCGCTGCTCCTGTACTCCAACCACCCGTCCTGGTGGGACCCGATCCTGGCCATGCTGCTCGTGGCGATCCACCTGCCGGGCCGGGAGGGGTTCGGCCCGATGGACGCCGGCGCCCTGGCGCGCTACGGGATGTTCCGCCGTCTCGGGGCCTTTCCCGTGGAGCGAGGGACGACGCGGGGTGCGCGGGCCTTCCTGCGGGGCTCCCTCGAGGCGCTGCGACGCGGCGGCATCCTGTTCGTCACCGCCGAGGGGGGATTCCGGGATCCCCGGACGCGTCCCGTCCGCCTGGCGCCAGGGGTCGGCCATCTGGCCGCCCGTGCGTCCGGCGCCACGGCCCTGCCGCTGGCGTTCGAGTATCCGTTCTGGGACGAGCGCCGTCCGGAGGCTCTGGCCCGGTTCGGAGACCCTCTTCCCATCGGTCCCGAGATCGAGACCAGCCCGCGAGCCTGGGGACGGCGGCTCGCGCAGGAACTGCAGACGACCATGGACCGGCTGGCGGAGGACTCCCGGTCCCGGGAGGCCTCGCGGTTCCGCACCGTGCTGGAGGGGCGGGTGGGTGCCGGTGGGCTCTACGACCGCTGGCGCTGGCTGCAGGCGGCCATTCGCGGCGAGGCGTTCGACCCCGCGCACGGGACCGGGCAGCGATGATCGTCGAGGGGCTGGCGATCGCGGCCGCCGTGCTCGCCGGGATCCCGGCGCTGCTCACCGGGGTGAACCTGCTGCTCTACCGTGCCCCGCGGCCGGCGGGACGGGAGGAGGCGGCCGCCGCCTCCCTGCTGATCCCGGCACGCGACGAGGCCGCGAACATCGCCGGCTGCCTGCAGGCTGCCGCAACGGCCGCTGGTCCGGGAGACGAGATCCTCGTGGTGGACGACGGCTCGGAGGACGAGACAGCGGCGATCGTGTCGCGGCTCGCCCGCGAGGATCCGCGTATCCGGCTGTTGCACGCGCCTCCTCTTCCGGAGGGATGGTGCGGCAAGCCCCACGCGTGCCAGGCGCTGGCCGATGCGGCGGACCGCGAGGTGCTCATCTTCCTGGATGCCGACGTGCGGCTCGCCCCCGGCTCGGTGCCCCGCCTGGTGCGCGCGCTCCAGGAGCGGGAGGCGGCCCTCCTGAGCGGCGTGCCCCGCCAGGTCCTCGGTACACCCGGCGAGCGTCTGCTCGTCCCGCTGATCCATTTCGTGCTCCTCGGGTTCCTGCCGATGCTCGGAATGCGGCTGTCGCGGCGCGCGGCGTTCGGCGCCGGATGCGGACAGCTGTTCGTCGCCCGGTGCGACGCCTACCGGGCGGTGGGAGGCCATCGCCGCACTCGCGCCTCCCGGCACGACGGCCTGACGCTGCCCCGGGCCTTCCGGCAGGAGGGCTACTACACCGACCTCGTCGACGCGACCGACCTGGCGAACTGCCGCATGTACCGCGGGGCACGGGAGGTGTGGAACGGTCTGGCCAAGAACGCCACCGAGGGGATGGCCAGCCGGGCCGGACTGGTTCCCTGGACCTTGCTGCTGCTGGGCGGGCAGGTGGCTCCTTGGCTCCTGCTGCCCGCGGCTTGGGGCAGCTCCGGGCTGGCCCTCGGGGCCGCCGCGAGCGCCGCGGCGTTGACCCTGGCGACCCGCAGCCTCCTGTCGATCCGTTTCCGGCATCCCTGGGACAGCGTCCTGCTGCACCCCGTTGGCGTGACGCTCCTCGTGGCGATCCAGTGGTACGCCCGGGCGCGCGCCCTCACGGGCCGCACCATCGCCTGGAAGGGAAGAACCGCATGAGGCTCCCGCGCCCCCCGCTTCGCCCCGCGCCGCTCCCTCCGGTGCACCGCACGGCGTGCTCCAACGTAAGGTCCGGATCATGAAGCCGTTCTCGATCCTCCTGCCCCTGCTGCTGTCCGTCTCCCCCGCCGGGACCGTGCCCCTGGCGGTTCACGTGACCGGGATCGACTCGCCCCGGGGGAGCTTGATGCTGGCCCTGTTCGACTCCCCTGACGCGTTCGATGCGGGAGCGGACCCCGTCCGGCGCGCCTCGCTCCCCGTGGCCGAGGGCTCCGTCACCTGGGTGGTGAAGGACCTGCCGGAGGGCGACTACGCCCTGAAGGCGTATCACGATCGGGACGACAGCGGCGCCCTGGAGCGCAACGGCTTCGGGGCTCCGAAGGAGCCCTACGGCTTCTCGAACGATGCCCGGGGACGCTTCGGCCCCCCTTCCTGGGAGAAGGCCAGGTTCCGGGTCACGGCTCCCGAGACGACGATCCGCCTGCGCCTGAAGTAGCGGCCACCGTTCCCCGGGCGGTTCGGAACCCTCCCCCATCGCCACCGCGCGTCCGGCACCCCGCCGGAGCGGGCATGCTCATCGGACGGCCCGTCAGGAACGGATGATCACGGGCCGCGGGAGGGCAGCCGCCGGCACGGTGGAGCGTCCCCGGAACGGTCGACCGAAGGGCTCGTATTCCGCCCCGGAAGTCATGCTAGCATCGCACCGGATCTCGTCGCCCCCGGCGTCATGACTTCTCTTCGGAGTGGACCGGACCATCGTCGTCGAACCGGCTCGCCGGGAAAGACGATCGCGGTTCGGGATGTTCACGAACTCCGGGAGGGAGTACAGGAGACGTGCTGCGATTGCTGGCAGCCCTCATCGCCCCGACCGCCTTCTGGGCCGGGTACCTGCGCTACAAGGATCGCTATCAGCCCGAGCCGCTGCAGTGGATGGGGCTCGCCTACGTCCTTGGCCTCGTCGCCGGCTGGGTAGGCCTGCGAGGTTACCTCCTCCTGGAGGCGCTGGGCCTTCCGGCGGATCCCCTGGCCTTCGCGGCGGTGGGAAGGCTCCCGTTCCTGGCCTACTGCATCGTGGTCGTGGGACTGCTGGAGGAGGCGGTGAAACTGCTCCCCTTCCTCCTCGTCGTGCCGCGGCTGCGTTACTTCGACGAGATGCTCGACGGGATCATCTACGCCTCTTGCATCGCCCTGGGGTTCGCGACCTACGAGAACCTCCTGTACCTGCCCCTTCTCGACGGCTTCGCACTCTGGGGCCGCGCCGTCGCCTCGCCGCTGACCCACACGGTCTTCGCCTCGATCTGGGGGTTTACCGTGGCGAGCGCACTGCTGCGCGGTCGGCGGCTGCTGCCGGCGGCGCTGCAGGGGCTGTTCCTGGCGGCGCTGCTGCACGGTCTCTACGATTACTTCACCCTGGACCCCCGGCTGCGGCTCGGTGCCGCCCTGCTGATCCTGGTCATCTGGATCTGGCGCATCCGCACCATCGACCAACTGCACCGGCTGTCCCGTCGGGGCGGCGCGGCCCTTCCTCGGCAAGGCGGACCCGCCGGCGCACCGGAGGAGGGGGATCCCGCGTGAGCCGGCAGTCCGAGCCCTGCGGACGGGTGACACGTGTATTCTGTCGGCTCGAACGCACACAGGAACGGAGACCCTTCATGCGAATGTCGATGTCCGTCGGATGCTGCCTCTTGCTGCTGGCGACGGGAAACGCCGCCGCGGCCGACGAGGAGCGTATCCCCCTGTTCGAGGGACTCGGGTCCTACCACCGGGAGATCCGCAGCCCCTCCCCCGTGGCGCAGTCCTACTTCGATCAGGGCATGATGCTGCGCTACGCGTTCGGCCGGCCCGAGGCGGTGGCCTCCTTCCGGGCGGCGCTTACGGACGATCCCGAGTGCGCCATCTGCTTCTGGGGGGAGGCCTGGGCGCTGGGCCCCTACCAGAACGAGGGGATGAGCGACGAGGCGGGGCTCGAGGCCTGGCAGGCGATCCAGAGCGCGCTGACCGCCCGTCCCGGCTCCGAGGTGGAGCGGGCCATGATCGAGGCGATGGCGACGCGCTACGCCGAGGATCCGGAGAAGGCGGAACGCGAGCAGCTCGACCGCGACTACTCGAAGGCCATGCGCGGCCTCGCCGGCCGCTACCCCGACGATCCGGACATCCAGACCCTGTTCGCGGAATCCTTGATGGTCCTGCACCCGTGGGATCTCTACCCGGATGGCGAGCCGCGGCCGGAGGCGACGGAGGCGATCGAGGTGCTCGAAGGGGTACTCGCGGCCAACCCCGCGCACGCGGGTGCCTGTCACCTCTACATCCATGCGGTGGAGCCCTCCACGCACCCGGAGCGCGGGGAGGCGTGCGCCGACCGCCTGGCGGCGGAACTCCCGAAGGGCAGCCACATCCAGCACATGCCGTCACACATCTACATGCGCATCGGGCGCTACGGTGACGCGGTGCGCGCGAACCAGGCGGCGCGCCTGGTGGACGCCATGGCCGCCGAGGGGAAGGCGGTGGCCATCTACCCGACCCACAACATCTACATGCTCTGGTACGCCGGCTGGATGGACGGCCAGAGCGCCGTCGCCATCCAGGCCGCCCACGACCTGGCCCGGGCCCGGCCGAAGGCCGCGTTCGCCTATCCGCTGGCGCTGGCCCGGTTCGGCCGCTGGGACGAGCTGATCGAGATGACAGAGGTTCCCCGTGAGCCGCTCCAGGCGGGGCTGTGGTGGTTCGCCCGCGGGCTCGCGTTCCTCCGGACCGGCAGGGAGAAGGACTCCCGGAAGGCCGAGAAGCGCCTGAGGAAGATCCTGGACGGGACCGACCCGGAGGAGACCTTCGGCGAGGACACCACCGATGGCCCGGCCCACCTCCTTCGCATGGCCTACGGGATCCTGGCGGGAGAGCGGGCCGCCGCGGCGGGCGACGTCGACCGTGCGGTGCGCCTGCTGCAGGACGGCGTCGCCGCCGGGGACGAGATGGAGTACTCCGAGCCCGAGACGTGGCCGATCCCCGTGCGCCAGGTCCTCGGCGCCGTGCTCCTCGAGGCGGGCCGCGCCGCGGAGGCGGTGGAGGTCTACGAGGCGGAGCTGGCACGCCACCCGGAGAACGGGTGGTCGCTGTTCGGCCTGGCGGAGAGCCTGCGGGCCGTGGATGACACCGCCGGCGCCGCCGATGCCGACGCCCGCTTCGAGCGGGCCTGGGCCCGGGCCGACGTCCTGCTCACCTCGTCGCGCTTCTGAGCGCGCACGATGGAGGTCTCCTGCGCCTGCCGCGGCGGGGCCGGGAGCTGGGAGAGCATGCTCGACAGGATCGGCGGCACCGGGATCGCGCCCCTGCGGCACATGGTGCCGGAGGGGGCCGCGCAGATCGTCCTCAAGCTGGAGTACGAGAACCCCACCGGCAGCATGAAGGACCGCATGGCCCTCGCCATGGTCGAGGCGGCCGAGGCGGACGGGCGGCTGCTTCCGGGCGGCTCCGTGGTCGAGTACACCGGCGGCAGCACGGGGGTATCGCTGGCCTTCGTCTGCGCGATGAAGCGCATCCCGCTGCAGATCGTCACCTCCGACGCCTTCAGCAGGGAGAAGCGCGATCACATGGCGGCGCTGGGCGCCCGGCTGACCCTCGTGCCCAGCCCGACCGGCGGGACGACGAAGGAGCTGACCCTCGCGATGATCGAGACCGCCCGCCAGCTCGCCTCGGTACCGGGGAGCTACTGGACGGATCAGCTCAACAACCCCGACCCGCTGCCCGCCTACGAGAGGATGGGCCAGGAGATCCGGGAGCAGGCCGGGGGCCGGGTCGACGCCTTCGTCCAGTGCGTCGGGACCGGAGGGTCCCTGCGGGGGATCGCCACCCGCCTGCGGGCCCACGACGCCTCGGTGCGGATCGTCGCGGTGGAGCCCGAGGAGTCCGCCGTGCTCTCCGGCCGGCCGCCCGGCACGCACAAGATCGAGGGCACCGGCGCCGGCTTCGTGGTGCCCCTCTGGGTCGGGGGAATCGCGGACGACATCCAGACGGTCTCCACCCTGGAGGCGATGGAGACCGCCCGGCGCCTGGCCCGGGAGGAGGGGATCTTCGCCGGCACCTCCACCGGGGCCAACGTGGCCGTGGCGCTGCGGATCGCCGGTCGCCTGGGGCGCGGCCGCACCGTGGTCACGGTGGCGGTGGATTCCGGGATGAAGTACCTGAGCACCCCGCTCTACGGCGGCGCGTGACGCCGGGGCGGCCGCCGCCCCGGCGTGATCCGCGACTTCGAGCTCCTTCGTCCCTTCCGGAACCGTTACTTCAGAGCGAAGCAGCCCTCCGTGCTCTGGTCCGGGTTGTACACCCCGGGACAGGTGTCGCAGCTCTCGGGAAACCCATCCCCGTCCAGGTCCGGGAGCTGGCTCGGGTTGAACAGGCCCGGGCAGGTGTCGCACCCCTCCGGGAAACCGTCGCCGTCCAGATCCTGGTTCTCGCCGGTCAGACAGATGTCACAAAGGTCCGGCACGCCGTCCGCATCGCCGTCGATGTCGTTGACCGACGGATCACAGCACCTATCGGCAATCGCATCGCCGTTCAAGTCCCATCTGGCCGGGGCCAGCTCGGCCAGCGTCCCACAGAGCTCCGTGAAGCTCGCGATCGCCCCGGCAGGGCTCTGCGCGTCGATCGGAAGGAGGTCGGCGGTCTCCTGGTGATCGGAGACGTCGTAGAACTCCGGCGGGCTGTCGGCGAGCAGGAGCAGCTTGAACGTGTCATCGCGAATCGCGCCGTTCGCGTTCTCCCCGGTATCGCGCTCCGCGTAGGCGAAGTCGCGAACCTCGCCTTGGGGATCCGCGATGACGGGCACCAGGCTCACCGTGTGTCGCGGCGATTCGGGCGCACGGAAGGTCTCGAGGGGCTCGCCCGTGGCAAGTTCCAGGACGGTGGCGTACACGTCGGTGGTGTTGGCGAGGGCAGGCGATTCCATGTACAGCGTTCCCGACGACCGGGTCTCGGGCGTCGAGATGATCAGCGGTACGTGAATTCCACCCTCGTAGAGGGTGCCCTTCCACAGGCGCTCGTACGCATCGTCTGGCGCATCGATCGGCTTGGGTGTGCCGTTGTCGCCCACGACAATGAGCGCCGTGTCGTCGTACAGAGACCCCTCGGGCTCGAGGATCTCCGCGGTCAGGTCACCGATCCGGGCGTCCAGGTGCGCCATCATCTCCTCGTAGTACTGTCTCCGGCAGTCGAGGGCGTCGGCGTTCGTGCCGCAAGGGATGGCCCCCACCTCCGGCGGCGCGGGCTGCCAGGGAGCGTGATCGGCGTTATAGGCCACGTAGGCGAACCACGGTGCACCGGTGGCATCGACCTGCTCGATCCAATCCAGGGCCTGGGTCGTGGTGTACTCGGTCGAGTGGAAGCTGGGATCGAGGTAGTTCGTGTCCCTCTGCGCGACGAAATCCAGCTCGGTCTGGTTCGTCCCATCCGGGTCCGTCGGATCGATCAACGTACAGGCAGACGCGCCTCCTGCGCCGCAGGTCGAATCATCACAGATCGTGCGCTCGAAATTCCAGTGGTCCTCATTGTGGCCACAGACGGAGAGCATGAAGCCATGCGTTGGCTCTTGGAACCTGGCGCACGCCAGGTTCCCGTAGGAGCCGGCGTAACGCTCGAATCCCTGAGCGTAGGGACCCACGTCGCATCGCGTGCGCTCCGTGTTCCGCGTGAGGTGCCACTTGCCGAACGCCGCCGACCGGTAGCCGGGGAAGCCAGGTCTGGAATACGTTGAAAGAGCCTCCGGGATGGTCAGCTCCTCGTTCCCCAGCTCCGTGAGGTTGGCGTTTCGCACCACGCCGGTGCGGAAACCGTAGCGGCCGGTCATGAGGGTCGCACGAGTCGGGGAGCATAGCGGATTCGACCAGGCATTGGTGAACCGGATACCGGTCTCCGCGATCCGGTCGATCCTGGGAGTGAGGCTCGTCCGGTAGCTCTCCAGGTAGTCGTCACCCAGATCGTCGATGACGACCAGGAGCACGTTTCTCGGAGGGTCCTCCGGGGGTTGAGGCGGGACAGCCCCCCTCAGCGAGAACGCCGACAGAAGCAACGCGCACAGCGCCAGCATCGTTCGACGGGCGTCAAACAGTCTCATGGTGCCCTCCTCGAGGCAACGTGGGAACGGAACCTTCGGCATGTCGCGAGACGCGCCGCGGTTGCTCGATTCGCCGCGGCTCCGGCGACAGGCCGGGCCAGCGAGGACACGGACGGGCAGGAATCCGGCGTCCCTCGATCCATAACGCGCGAGAATGGCCCCGGCGGCGCAATGGTGTTGACCGGAAACCTGCTTCGCGGTATCTAACCTCCAACCACGCAATCGTTTCTCGTCGAGAGGGGGCCGTCATGGGGCGGAACGCCGGTGGAGCCGGGACTGCGGAGGCAGGTCCCTCCAGGTTCGAGCATCTTCTACCGCGGGTCTACGGCGATCTGCGCCGTATCGCGTGTCGCTACCTTCAAGGTGAAGCTCCGGACGCGATCCTTCAGCCGACAGCGCTCGTGCACGAGGCCTATCTGCGCCTCGCGGAAGTGGAGCGGATCGACTGGCAGGGAAAGACGCACGTCCTGGCCGTTGCGGCAAGAGAGATGCGCCGCATCCTGGTGGAGCACGCGCGGGCGGCGAAGACAAAGAAGCGTGGCGGCCGGCCGGACCGGATCACGCTCACCGAGGGGATGCTCCCGGTTTCGGATCCGGTGGTGGAGCTTCTGAGCCTGGACCAGGCCCTCCGGGGCCTGGGCCGCCGGAGCCCACGCCAGGCCCGGGTCGCCGAGCTGAAGATCTTCGCCGGAATGCTCGGTCGTGAGATCGCCGGCGTCATCGGGGTCTCCGAACGCACCGTCGACGGCGACTGGCAGGTGGCCAGGGCCTGGCTGGCCCGGGAGCTTCGCCCGGAGGCGGGGCGATGAGCGCCACGGACCATGCGAGAATCTCCGAGATGTTTCTGCGGGCCCGCAAGCTCGACACCGCGGAGCGTGAGGCCTACCTCCAGGCTGTCCGGAACGCGGAGCCCGCGGTCTTCGAGGAGTTGACGTCCCTCCTCTGGCATGCGGCGAACCCTCCCGAGATTCTCGACCGCGGCGTCGACGAGACGCTCCGGCACCGGATCCTCGCGTCACCCGGGCGGATCGGCCCCTATCGCGTGATCGGGACGCTGGGCGAGGGCGGCATGGGGGTGGTCTATCTCGCGGAACAGCGGGATCCCATCCGACGCCAGGTGGCCGTGAAGCTCATCAAGCTCGGCTGCGAGACGGAAAAGGTCCTGGCGCGCTTCCAGGCCGAGCGTCGCGCGCTGGAGCTCATGGACCATCCGAACATCGCCAAGGTGCTGGACGCCGGGGTCACCCCCGAGGGGAGACCTTTCTTCGCCATGGAGCTGATCCACGGTGAACCGATCACGTCGTTCTGCGACCGGTTCGGGCTCGGGATAGACGGACGACTCGAGCTGTTCATCCAGGTCTGCGACGCCGTACAGCATGCCCACCAGAACTCCGTGATCCACAGGGACATCAAGCCCTCCAACGTCCTGGTCCAGCTCGTCGGAGACGAACCGGTCCCCAAGATCATCGACTTCGGGATCGCGAAGGCCCTCGCCCGTTCCTCCGACGGGGAAGATCCCATGACCGAGTTCGGACAGCTGATCGGGACGCCGGATTACATGAGCCCCGAGCAGGCGGCCCGCGACATCCGGTCGGTCGATACGCGCTCCGATGTGTACTCCCTGGGTGCGCTCCTGTACGAGCTGCTCTCCGGCGCACCGCCGTTGGCCCTGGGCAACGGGGGGCCGGACGAGACGCGCCGGAGGATCCGCGAGGTGGATCCCAGGAAACCCAGCGACCGGGTCGCGACAGCGGCCCGGGCGATCGCGAGGGGGGACGGCGGCGGGAGAAAGCCCCACCGGCGTCTGCGGGGCGATCTCGACTGCATCGTCATGAAGGCGCTGGAGAAGGATCCATCGCGACGCTACTCATCCGCAGCCGAGCTGGCAGCGGATATCCGGCGGCACCGCAATCATGACCCCATCGAGGCCAGACCCGCGACCATCCTGTATCGCGTCGGACGGATGGCCCGCAAGCACCGTGCCGCGGCCGCTGTGGTATCCGCCGTGCTGCCCCTGCTGCTGGCCTTCAGCATCGTCATGACGATCCAGGCGAACGAGATCGCCGAGGAACGCGACCGTGCCGAGGAGCTGTCGGGATTCCTGCTGCACCTCTACGACGCGCCACGGTACGTTCCCGGTCGTCATCGCCCTCCCACCGCCGAGGAGCTTCTGAGGCACAGCGCCGAGACCATCGAGCGGGAGTTCGCGGGCGACTCCATCACGAGAGGACGACTGCTCCTGAGTGCCGGCTCGGCCCTCCGCGGCTTCGCTCCCGCCCGGGCCCTGGCTCTCCTCACCGTCGCTCGATCCAGCCTCGAGCCCCTCCTCGGCACGCGGCATCCCATGACGCTGGAGAGCGCGAATGCGCTGGCGGGCGTTCTGGCTCAGATGCACCGGGGCGACGAGGCCGAGGCGCTGTTCCGGACGACCCTGGCCGCCCGCCGGGAAACCCTGGGAGCGCAACATCCGGACTCCCTGCGCTCCGCGGCGAACCTGGCGCTGTTCTACAAGTACGAGGGACGGAACCGGGAATCCGCCGATCTGTTCCAGGTCGCCCTGCGTGGGATGCGACGGCGCCTGGGCGAGGAGTCCCTCGAGACCCAGATCACCGCCAGCCTGCTGGCGTCGGTGCACCTCGAGCTCCGGGAACTGGAGCGGGCCGAATCCCTGCTCATGGATGCCCTGCCCCACCTCGCGGGCCATCCGGAGCACGGCATGGCCCTGTACAACCTGGCTTGCATTCATGCGCTTCGCGACGACCGGGACGAGGCCCTGGGCCTCCTGGAGCGGAGCATCGAGGAGGGCTTCCGGATCCCCTTCTTCAGCGACGCCAACATGCGCTCCTTGTTCGACGATCCGCGCTTCCTCGCGCTATCCAAGCGCGGGCTTCTGCAGGATTCGCAAGTCCGGCAGGAGGTGATGCGTCAGGGATGGGGTTACCTCGCTCAGCGCCGCTATCGGGAAGCCGAGGATCTCTACCGCTATGTGCTACGGGAAGCGCCGTCTTCTCTGGGGCCCGAAATCGCGTTCGCGAGAAATGGGCTCTCGAACCTCCTGCTCCGTCAAGGACGCTACGCCGAGGCCCGGGATCTGGTCGACGA
>JASFRI010000100.1:0-11622 GCA_050115015.1 Acidobacteriota bacterium | reverse complement strand
CGCCAGGACGCCGTCCTTCTCCGGGACGTGGCCGATCACCGACAGCCCGGCGGACTCCTCGCCGCCGAGGTAGATCTTCTCCGCCACCAGCAGCTCCCCCAGGTACTTGAAGCCGACCGGGGTCTCGGTGATCCCGAACCCGCGGGCCTTCGCGATGGCGTCCAGCAGGTGCGTCGTGGCCACGGTGCGCCCCAGCCCCTGCTTCCAGCCCCGGGACTCGGTCAGGTAATCCGCCAGCAGCGCGAGGATCAGGTTCGGCGACACGTAGCTCCCGTCCCGGTCCAGGACGGCGAAGCGGTCCCCGTCGCCGTCGGTGGCGATCCCCAGGTGGAAGCCGCCGTCGCGGACCCGAACCGCCAGCTCCTGCAGGTTCGCCTCGGAGCAGTCGGGGGTGCGCCCGCCGAACAGGACGTCCCGGCGATCGTGCAGCGTCTCGCAGGCCGCGCCGGCCTCCGCCAGCAGGGCGTCCACGTAGCCGCGGGTGGTGCCGTAGAGCGGGTCGAAGGCGACCCGGATCCCGGCCCGTGCGATGGCCTCCAGGTCGACCAGCTCGGCGATCCGCCGGAGGTAGGCGTCGCGGACGTCGACGGTCTCGACCCCCGGCTGCGCCGCGGGGGGCTCGGGGACCTCCCCCAGGTCCGCCAGGCGCGCCTCGATGTCCGCGGTCACCGGCCGGGGCGACGGCACCCCCTCGTGGGTGGAGAACTTCAGCCCGCCGTACTCCGGCGGGTTGTGGCTCGCGGTGAAGTTGATCGCGCCCGCCAGGGAGCGCGCGATCACGGCGTGGGAGACCGCCGGCGTGGGGACCGGGGCCGCCGCCAGCAGCGCGGGAACGCCAGCGGCGGCGAGGGTGCGGGCGGCCTCCTCGGCGAAGCGGTCCATCAGGAAGCGCGTGTCGTACGCCACCAGGACCGGCCGGCCGCCCGGCTGCTGGGCCCGCACGTGCCCGGCGATGGCGGCCACCACGCGGCGGGCCCGCGCGAAGGTGAAGCCGTCGGCGATCTCCGCCCGCCAGCCGGACGTCCCGAACCGGATTGCCTCTTCCATCCCTTCCCCTTCCCCTCGCATGGCGTCTAATCCCTTGCCAGTCACCATCTTAAGACGCTTCACTATACCACGCCCCCGGTTCGCCGACAAGGCGGGCCGGAGCGGTATGATCCGCCGGGAAAGGGGGCCGCCGATGCCGTCGACGCCGGAAGCGCTGCGGGTGCTGACCACCACCGACCGCGAGGACCACGCCGGGAGGATCGCCGAGGAGCTGGTGGGACGGCGCCTTGCCGCCTGCGTCAACATCATCCCCCGGATCCGCTCCGTCTACCGCTGGAAGGGGGAGGTGGCCCGGGACGAGGAGTTCCTGCTCCTCTGCAAGACGCGCCCCGACCGGTTCGAGGACCTGCGGGCCGCCGTGCGCGGGATCCACACCTACGACTGCCCCGAGGTGATCGCCGTCCCGGTGACCGCCGGGGATCCGGACTACCTGGGCTGGCTGACCGGAGAGGTGGATCCGACGGGCGGAAGATGATGGTCTCCACCACCGAGAAGATCCTCTAGCAGGCTGCTGAGAAACTCCGCGCCCCCGCGTTGCGAGCGCCGTGGTGTCGGATGCGAGGCGCCGCGACGACGCGATGCCATGTGCATCGGGGAGGAGCGGGAACGAAGCAGACGGCACCACGCCGTCGCAACCCGAAGGGCGGAGCCGTTTGCGGGAACCCGGGGGGCGCGGCCGCAGTCCCACCGGGTTGAGCTCGCGCGCCGGCCTCCTCGCAAACGGCTCGCGCGCGGGCCGCGGAGTTTTTCAGCAGCCTGCCAAGGTCTCGCGGTGGAGAGCGCCGGGCTCGCGTCGATCCCGTCCGCCATGGCCGGCAAGGCCTCCCGGACGCTCCCCGTCTGAGCGGGCGTACGCGGAAAGCGCCCTCCGGCCCGGGACGACCGGAGGGCGCGGTGCGCGGAGCACGGCTCCCGGGAGGATCGTCGTTCTAGCGGCGCTCCCCTCCCGGCTCGGTCCGGTTCGCCTTCATCCACTCCCGGATGTTGTTGATCCGCGGCGGCACCTCCTGGATCTCCCCGAGGCTCTCCAGGCGGGCCAGGCCGGCATCCGCGGGGGGGGTGACGTGCGCCCGGTGGATCTCGGCGTAGCTCTTCCCGGAGCGCCGTGCGGCCACGACCTCCATCGGGTCGACCCGGTACTCCGCGGCGACCACCTGCAGGTTGACGAGATCCTCCACCGTCGCGTCGTCCGGGATCGGCTCCCGGCTGAGCCCGGGGGAGCGGTAGCCCGACGGGCGGACGTACGGGACGCCGGCGGCGGCGGGAAGCGGCAGGTAGAGCCGGCTGCCGCTCACGCCGAAGGTGCGCATGAGGTCGGCCCAGGACTTGCCCTGGGCGCGCCGGCTCGCCACGGCGGCCACGTCGCCGTGGCCCTCCCGCGCGACGAACAGGATCACCGCCAGCTCCTCCGGCGTGTCGGCGACCGTCGCCGCCTGCCGGAGCTCCGCCGGGGACGGCCCGAACTGGGCCGTGATCGCCCGCAGGCGGATGTGGGTGGCGTCCAGGGGGTCGTAGGAGACCTGGAAGTCCAGGGGGACGGAGGCGATGGCGGCAACCGACACCGCGAGCATCCCCGCCCCTGCCAGTGCAAAACGCCTCAGACCGGATATATTCATCACATTCCTCCACAAATGCGAAAGTCAACGGGAACATAGGCCCAGATCCGGTCACGGGCAAGTGGCGACACCTCGTGCTAGCCTTGTTCCATGGGGCAGGCGAGGATCGTGGTGGGCGGGGTGCACAAGGGTGCCGGAAAGACGACACTTTCCTGCTTCCTGCTCCGGCACCTCCCCGGATGGGGTGCCCTGAAGGTGACCACCACCCACGAGGGCATCGTCTGCCCGGTCGAGGCGACCTGCACCGCCTGCGGCGAGCTCCAGGGTCCCTTCCTGCTCGTGGAGGAACGGGCGGTCCTCGACCAGGACGGAACCGATACCTGGAAGCTCGGCCGGGCCGGGGCGGCGCGGGTGGCGTGGCTCCGCGCCACCCCCGAGCACCTCGGGGAGGGCCTGCGGCTCGCGCTGGAGCGGTTGCGGGACCTGCCGGGGCTGGTGGTGGAGGGGACGAACGTCGCCCGGCACGCCGGGGATCTCTACCTGCTGGCGGCCCGGCCGCCGGTCCGCAAGATCAAGCCCTCCGCCCGGGCCACGGCCGTCCGCGCCGACCTCGCCGTCTGGAACCTGCGGCCCGGCGACGCCGGGGACGGCCGGGCGCTCCTGGAGCGGGAGCTACCCCGCTTCCGGGACGCCGTGCCGTTCCGCGGCGCGGAGCCGGAAGCGCCGGAGAACGTTGCGCTCATCCGGTGGATCCGGCGGCACCTCTTCGGGGGCGGCGATCAGTAGTCGAACCCCTTCTGCGCCAGCATGCCCTGCTGGAAGGGGTGCTTCACCTCCCGCATCTCGGTCACCAGGTCGGCGACCTCGACGACGCGGGGGTGGGCGTCCCGGCCGGTCAGAAACACGTGGACCCCCTCGGGCTTGTCGGCGAGGATCGCCAGCACTTCCTCCACCGGGACCAGGCCGGTCTCCACGGCGTTGTTGATCTCGTCCAGGACCACCAGGGCGTAGTCGCCGGAGAGCACCTTCTCCCGGGCCAGGGCGATCCCCTCCGCCGCCGCCCGCCGGTGCGCCTCCTCGGGCCGGTCGTCCCCCATGATCTTGAAGAAGCCGAGGCCGGCCCGGTGCCACTCGAGCTCCGGGGCGAGCCGCCCGGCGGCGTCCAGCTCCCCCGCGTGCCAGTCCCCCTTGATGAACTGGATCACGCAGACCCGCCTGCCGTAGCCGACCATCCGGAACGCGGTCCCCAAAGCCGCGGTGGTCTTCCCCTTGCCGTTCCCGGTGTTCACGGCGATCAGGCCCCGGGCCTTCACGCGCTGCTGGCTCATGGCTGCCCCCCTTGCAGGGGCGCATTCTACACCCCCGTCGACGGCGGCGAGCGGTGGACCTAGAATGACCATCCGAGGGAGGCCCTGATGACGATCCAGCAGCGCGAGACCCACCCCGGAGCGGCCCCCGCGTCCCTGACGCTCCCCTACCTGGCCAACGTCCTCGTGGTCCAGGGCATCATCGACTCCGCGACCCGGGATCTCTTCCTGCAGCATGCCGACGCGGAGCGCCGGGCGCTGCACCGGCTGCGCTCCTCCGGCAACCTCCGGGACGGGCGGCCGGCGGAGGTCACCCCCGTCGACCTGCTGGTGTTCATGGCGGAGAGGCTCGGCGTGGGGATCGCGAACTTCGGCGACGAGCGGATCGTCCAGGCCCTCGCCAAGCACCTCGGCATCCCCTACCGGCGCATCGACACCCTCGAGCTCGACATCGAGTTCATCTCCTCGGTCATCTCGCAGCCCTTCGCCCGCAAGCACCTGATGATCCCGCTCCGCGCGCAGGGCACCCAGCTCGAGGTGGCGCTCGCGGACCCCTTCGACCTGGAGGGCCAGGATTCGATCCGGCGCACCTCCGTCTACGAGATCCGGCCGGTCCTGGTCACCCGGCGGGACCTGCTCAAGGTGATCCGCGAGTTCTACGGGTTCCGCAGCAGCGTGATCAAGGCGGAGCGCAACCTGGCTCCCAGCTTCGACCTCGGCAACCTCGAGCAGTACGTCCGCATGAAGAAGGAGTCGGAGATCGAGTCCTCCGACCAGTACATCGTGGACGCCGTGGAGTACCTGCTCCTGCACGCCTTCGACCTCCGGGCCTCGGACATCCACCTGGAGCCGAAGCGGGACCGCTCCCGGGTCCGGGTGCGCATCGACGCCGTGATGCACACCGTGCAGCAGGTGCCGAAGATCGTGCACTCCGCCATGGTCTCCCGGATCAAGACGCTGGCCCGCATGAACATCGCCGAGAAGCGCCGGCCCCAGGATGGCCGGATCAAGACCGAGCGGGACGGCCAGGAGGTGGAGCTGCGCGTCTCCACGATCCCGGTGGCGTTCGGGGAGAAGGTCGTGATCCGGATCTTCAACCCCGAGATCACCACCGCCAAGCTGGACGGCCTGGGGTTCTTCCCGCGGGACCAGGAGGTGTTCGAGTCGTTCCTCGCGGAGCCCCACGGCATCATCCTGGTCACCGGCCCCACGGGCTCCGGAAAGACGACGACCCTGTACTCCGCCCTGCGCATCCTGGCGGACGGGGAGACCAACATCGTCACCATCGAGGACCCCATCGAGATGGTGACCGAGGAGTTCAACCAGACCGCGGTGAACCCGGCCATCGGCCTGGACTTCGCCGCCGCGCTGCGCACGCTGCTGCGGCAGGATCCCGACATCGTCATGGTCGGCGAGATCCGGGACCTGGAGACCGCCGAGAACGCCATCCAGGCCGCCCTGACCGGGCACCTGGTGTTCTCCACCCTGCACACGAACGACGCGGCGTCCAGCATCACGCGCCTCCTGGACCTCGGCCTGGAGCCCTACAAGATCGCCGACACGGTGCTGGGCATCATGGCGCAGCGCCTGGTCCGGATGGTCTGCCCCCACTGCGCCCGGCAGCGTCCCCTGAAGCCCGAGGAGGCCGAGGTGCTCGGGCTCCGGGTGCCCGAGGGGAAGGTGATGCCCGTGCGCCAGGGGGCCGGCTGCCTGCGCTGCCGGGGGACCGGCTTTCTCGGCCGCTCCGGCGTGTTCGAGGTGATGGCCATCGACGAGCCCATCCGGCAGCTCATCCACGATCGCGCCGACAGCCGCACGGTCCGCGAGGCGGCCCGCCGCCAGGGCATGACCTCGCTCCGGGAGTGCGCGATCCGGAAGCTGGCCCAGGGCGTGACCACCTTCGAGGAGGTCCTCCGGGTGACCTCCGAGCGCTGACCCGGCGGGCGGTCCGGGGACCCATCTCCGGCGTTTGACGCATCCCGCGACACCCCTATATTGCGAGTCGGGGGGGGAGAGGTCCTGTCCCGTGATCGTCGAGTGTCCGGAATGCAGCACCCGCTACCGCGTCGACGGCCAGCAGATCCCCCCGGAGGGCCGGGACCTCCGGTGTGGCGGCTGCGCGCACGTCTTCCGCATCGTCCCTCCCCCCTCCCGGTCGATCCCCCTGGCCTCGATGGAGGGTCCCGGGGCCCCGCCTACCGGATCCGAACCCGCGGGCGACCCACCGACGGACGAGGGGCCGCGCTGGCTTCTGGAGACCCCTGACGGGGAGGAGAGCCTCGATCGCGCCGCACTCCGGGACCGCATCCGGGCCGGCGCGCTGGACGAGGGGGAGCTGCTCCACCCGGCCTCGGGAGGCGAGCCGGTCCCCGCGGGGGAGGTCCCCGAGCTGCAGCGCTACTTCCGCCTGCGGCGGGGGTCGGCGACCCCGCCCGCCACGGCGGCGCCGGCCGCCGCCGCGTCCTCCTGCACCGCCCACCCGGAGATGCCGGCGGCCCACGTCTGCCCGTCCTGCCACATCACCTACTGCGCGGGCTGCGTCGAGGAGCGCGAGTTCGGCAGCGCCCGGGTCAAGTGGTGCGCCCGCTGCGAGGATCGCTGCGTGCCGTACGAGGCCGGCGCCCCGGTGACGCCGTTCTGGAGGGAGATCCCGCGCCTTCTCGCCTATCCCCTGGCGGGCTGGGGCCCCTTCATGGTCCTGTGCTGTGCCATGCTCTCGACCCTGGGGGCCTGGCTGCCGGGGCCGGGCAAGGTGCTCTATTTCCTGGTGCTGGCGTACCAGCTGCACATCCTGTCCGAGAGCGCGCGGGGCAAGCGCGATCTTCCCGACTGGCCGGACACCACCGACTTCTGGGAGATCACGTCCCGCGGCCTCAAGGGCCTGCTGGTCACGGTGGTCGCGTGGCTGCCGGTGATCCTCTTCAACGTCCTCCTGTTCTCCCACCTGTTCAGCTCCGTCCAGGACGAGATGGGGCGCACGCTGAACACCCACATCGCGGGCATGGAGGCCGACGGCGGCCCTGGAGAGGGCCCCCCCATGACCGAGTACGTGGACGAGGAGGGCAACTTCGACTTCGACCGCTACTACGCGGACCTGCAGGCCGGCGAGACGGAGGAGCCCGACCTCGAGGAGATGCAGGCCGCCCTGGAGGGCCCGCTGGGCCAGATGGCGCGGGCGGGGTTCCTGGCGCTGGTCGGCAACCTGCTCCTGGTGCCCCTCGTCCTGCTGTACTACCCGATGTGCCTGATGATCGCGGCGATCTTCAACACCATCACGCCCGCGCTGAACCCGGCGCTCATCCTGCGCTGCATCGCCCGGATCAAGGGGGATTATGCCATCGCCCTGCTGTTCTGCGGGGGACTCGCCATCGGCGGCTTCGTCGTGCAGGCCCTCCTGTCGATCATCCCCCTCGCCGGCGCGGTCCTGGGTGCGATGATCGCCGCCTATCTGACCTTCGTGCAGATGCACATCCTCGGCTGGACCGCCCATCAGGGCTGGGATCGACTGAACTGGGACATCCAGATCTGACGGCGCCGGCAGGCGGCCCGGGCGAAGTGCTATAGTCCAGGGATTGCCTCCGGCAGAGGGGCCGCATCCGAGGAAACGCCCGTATGTCACGCATCGCACTGCTCCTGCTCGCCACGTTGGTGGCTCTGCCCTGCAGCCACGCGGGGCACCTCGTCCGGGAGAAGGTCTCCGAGTCGGTCTACGTCGTCCGTCCCGCCGAGGGGGACAACACCGCCGTCAGCAACGCGGCCTTCATCGTCCTGGAGGACCGGGTGCTCCTGTTCGACACCCTCTCCAGCGCCGAGCTGATGGCCGAGCTGCTCGGGCTGATGGGCGAGGTGGCGAAGCAGCCGCTCAACATGATCGTGCTCAGCCACTGGCACCGGGACCATAGCGGCGGCATGGACCTTCTGGCGAGCCGGCCCCATCAGCTCATCGCCGGTCCGGGGACGGTGCGGCGGATCAACGAGAGCCGGAAGGCCGATCTCGGGTTCCTCGGCAAGCAGGAGGGCGATCTCAGCCGGAAGATGGCCGAAGCCGTGGACTCCCAGGAGGCCGAGGAGCTCGCCGTCGAGCTGCGGGACGTCCGGAGGGAGATCGGGCGGGTCCAGCGCCTGCCGCCGCTCAAGGCCAAGATCGTCGTGACCGATGAGAGCGAGATCTCGTTCGGAAAGAACGTCATCCTGATCCAGCACCCGGGCGTCGGACACACCACCGGCGACCTCATGGTGTACGTCCCGACCGAGGGGGTGCTCCTGGCGGGGGACCTCGTCACGGTGGGCACGCTGCCGAACCTCGCGGACGCCTATACTGCCGAGTGGCTGGAGCGCCTGGATTTCCTGCTCACCCTCAGCGACATCAAGGTGGTCCCGGGCCACGGGCCCGTGGGCACGAAGGCCGACGTCGCCGCCCTACGGAACTACCTCACGGAATTGCGCCGCATGGTCCGGCCCATCGCCGAGGGAGGGACCATGCAGGATCTCGTGGAGAAGCTGCGCATCCCGCCGGCCTATGCGTCCTGGCATTCGGAGGACCTGTGGTTCCCGGCCACTCTCCGGGTCTTCCGGGAGCTGAAGGGACAGCTGCCGCCCCCCACTCCCTGACGGCGCCGGAGGGCCGTCACGCCGCAGCGAGCGGATCGAGGCCGGCGCGGACGCGGCGCTGACTGGATTTGACCCGCTTCGTGAATCGGCGGCTCAGAGCGCCTCGCGGGAGCGCGGCCCGTCCGCGGCCTGTGGGGCCAGGGTGACCCCCAGGTCCTTGGACTCGATGACGCTGCGGCCGAACAGCTCCATCAGGGCGGGAAGCACCGTCACCGCGCTCACCAGGCAGGCGCCGATCCCCACGAAGGCGAACAGCCCGGCGCCCACCAGGCCGGGATAGTCGGCCAGCGCCATCGACCCGAACCCCACCATCGTCGTCAACGAGGTGGTCACCACCGCACGGCCGGTGTCGTGGAAGGCGTGCGCCACGTTCCGATCCCCGAGGAACCGGTAGCGGTTCACGATGTAGATCCCGTCGTCGATCCCGATCCCCAGGATGACGGGGAGAATGGAGACCGAGATCAGGCTGAAGCGGTAGCCGGCGAGGGTCATCAGGCCGAAGGCCCAGGTGACGCCCAGCAGCAGCGGCACCGAGGTCAGCAGCATCAGGCGGAACGAGCGGAACTGCAGGTAGAGGAAAACCAGGATGAGCACCAGCGTGACGGAGGTTGCGAGCAACGCGTCCTTCCCGATCAGCTCCTTGAACTCGTTCGCCAGGATCGAGTTGCTGATGACCCGCACGTTGCCGTCGAGCTCCTCAAGGCGCTGGCTCAGGATCTGGTCGACGCCCCTCTGGGTCTTCCCGGGCCCGTGGGGCGAGTACGCGTAGGTGGCGACATAGACGCGGCCGCCGGCCCGGCGGAGGAAGCGGTCGGCGTGCAGGCCGATGGCCGTGCCGGCCAGCTCCTCGGGGGTCAGGATCGAGTTCACGCTGAGGAAGCTGCGGATGCCCTCGAAGGCCTCCTCGAAGGCCGCTGGATCGAAGCCCTGCCTCTCGATCTCCGACCGGAGGGTGGCGGTGACGCGATCCGGGTCGAGGGCCGAGGGGTTCTCCTCGCGGACGGTGGCCAGCCACTCGAGGTTGGCCTGCTGCCGGGCGGGCGCCGGCAGGATGTCGTTCACCGAGAGAACCGAGGCGACCAGGCCCCGCTCCTTGAAGCGCTCCAGCTCCTCGACGATCCGCTCCGACCGATCGAGGGCGTCCTCCTCGTCCGGGGCGTGGGAGAGGATCATGGTCGCGTTGAAGGTGGAGCCGATGCGCTCCACCAGGAGCCGCTGCAGCCGGAAGGGCTCGCTGTTCACGGGGCGGAAGCGCGCCAGATCGTTGTCGATGGAGGACTGGAACGCCGCCGCCCCGCAGAACAGGGTGACCGCACCGGCCACCGCCAGGATCGCTCCCGGGTGCCGGCCCACGAAGCCGGCCAGGGGCTCCAGTCCCAGCCCGGTCATCTCCCGGGAGCGGTGCCGTCCCAGGCGGGAGTAGACCACGAGGAAGGCGGGGAGGACGAAGAAGTTCGCCAGGAGGGCGAACAGCAGTCCCGTCCCGGCGATGAAGCCGAGCTGCTGCAGCCCGGGAAAGTCGGTCAGCAGGCCCGCGTAGAAGGCCAGCATGGTGGTGCCGCACGCAAGCACGGCACCGTCGCCGGTCTCCACGACGGTCACGCGGATGGCGTCGCCGATGTCGGGGTTCGTCTCGCGCTCCGCCAGGAAGCGGTTCATGATGTGGATGGCGAAGTCGATCCCCAGGCCCAGCAGCACCACGGCGGTCACGCCGATGAACATGTTCAGGTGGCCGTAGACGAGCCGGACCAGGCCCAGGTTCCAGATCAGCGCCATCGCCAGCGGCGCCCCGACGTAGAACAGGGCCCCGACGCGGCGGAAGGCGATCACGAAGATGATCATGACGCCGAGGAACGCCACCAGGATGTTCCACACCAGGTCCTTCCGGATCAGCTCGTTGTACTCCAGCGCGATGACGTAGCCCCCGGTGTAGCCCACGGTGACGTCATCGACCTCGGGATAGCCGTCCTCCGCCACCTCGTGTCGCGCCTCGGCCTCGAAGCGGTGGACGTCGGCCAGCAGGTCGCGGGTGAACGAGATGTTCTTCGCCGTTTTGACCGGGCGGACCACGAGCACCAGGAGCGTCAGGTCCTCGGAAAAGAAGTAGCCGTCCTGGTAGCTGATCTTCAGCTGCCCGCGGCCGCGCTCCAGGCGCCGCAGGAAGAGCGACCGCAGGTTCAGGGGGTCCCACTGGATCAGCTGCCGGCTGAACCCCACCCCCGGGGACAGCAGTACCTCGCGGTCCTCGGCGATCTGCCGCGGGATCCGACGGTCCGAGACCAGGTCGATGAGGTTGGACCGCTCGCGCTGATCGAGATATAGCAGGCCGTAGCGCAGGAAGGTATCCCGGTAGAACTCGGCGAGCTCCTCCGTCAGCCGGTACTCCACCGCCCGGACCTTGTCGCTCGCCGCCAGGCGCTTCCCCATGGCGTCGGCCAGGGCCTCCCGCACCTCGGTGTCGGGCTCGCCGGCTCCCTGGATCACCACCAGAAGCTGGTCCGACGTCCCGAACAGCTCGAGCGCGGTCTGGAAGTCCTGCACCACCGGCGAGCCCTGGGGGAGGTACTCCGTGATGTCGTTGACCATCTCGAGGTCCCGGGCCAGGAAGAGCCCGAGGACGGTCAGCAGCAGCGCGGCACCCAGGATGAGCCAGGGATGGCGGTAGGTGACCTCCGCGATGGCGGTGAAGACACGGACCCGCGCGCGCATCAACATGGCGGGGAGTTCCCGGGCCTCCCGCGCGGCTGGGCGTGTCGGCGTCTCATCGAGGGTGGGGAGCGACCGTCGAGCCGCCGCGGGCGCCGGGGAGCGCGCGATCGCCCTAACCCCTGCGAAATGCGACTGTTCGCCGGCCTCGGAACCATCAGACGGTAAACCAGCCCACCCGGGGTGTCAAGGATTTCCCGGCGGCGGGGCCACGAACTCGCCGGACCGCCCGCCGGCCTTGCGGAGGAGGCGGATCCCCTCGATCACGATCGACCTGTCGAGGGACTTGCACATGTCGTAGAGGGTCAGCGCGGCCAGGCTCACCGCGGTGAGCGCCTCCATCTCCACCCCGGTGCTCCAGCGCGCCCGGGCCGCCGCATGGATGCCGATCCGCG
>JASFRI010000099.1:0-11633 GCA_050115015.1 Acidobacteriota bacterium | reverse complement strand
CCCCCTTGGCCAGGAACAGCACCAGGAGGGCCCACGGGATCAGCCAGAGGCCGCGGCCGCTGGCCCCCGCCCCGGGGGTCCAGGCGGCCAGGGCGTCGAGGTCCACGTAGCGCTCCAGGAAGCGCAGGGCGTCCAACTTGCCGCCGGCCCCCCCGGCGCCGCCCGCCCCCAGCAGCTGGTTCGTGATCGGGATCAGCAGGCTGGTGAGGGCCGTCATCAGCAGCCCCACCAGACCGGAGCAGATCACCGCGAGGGTGAACCGTCCGAGGTAGGGTCTCAGGTAACGGAGGAGCCGGGGATAGTCGTTCACGCTGTGGCCGCGGGAGTGGGCCGGCCCGGCCTCGGAGGGGACCGTCCCAAGGGGCGTCCCGCCGTGGACCCGCTGCCGGGGGTCCTGGAGCCGCCATGCTACCGGTCCCGCACCGGCCGGTCAACCGGGGGACGGGGCTCCGGTCCGAGCAAGTGTTTCGCCGTCAGTGACTTGTCTCCCCCCGGGGGGTGGGGTTCCCTTTCGCCGCCCGGAGGGCTACCCTTACCCCGGTTTTCGGGGGGGAGGGCTTGTTCTACCTGGGGAAGTTCCTGCAGCTGTCGGGGCTCGTCACGGCGACCTGGGCCTTCGTTGTGGGGGTCTGGGGACGGGACATGTCCGGGGAGCTGACCCTGCTCGCCATCGGGTCCGGCGTGTTCCTGCTCGGCTCCTTCCTGCTCCGCAAGGCCGGCCCGGGCCGGTGAAGGGGGGCCGCGCGAGCCGCGTGTCGAAAATACCACAATCCGATCTTTTCCAGGGAGAACCGGAGAACCCTCCGGCCCGCGGCGCCGTTGCACCGGATGTCGGGACCCGGTGGCCCAGCCACCTCCGGAGCCGCCGGTAAGCCCCGGAAGGAGGGCTGGCCGGCCGGAGACGACGTTGGAGTTCACCGACAGGGAGCTGATGGAGGCCGTCCAGCGGGACGAGCCGGGCGCCTTCGAACGCTTCGTGCATCGATACCAGCGGCGCTTCTACCGCGTCGCGATGCGGTACCTTCGGGATCACGAGTTCGCGCTGGACGCGGTTCAGGAGGCCTTCGTCAAGATCCACCGGGCCCGGGCCCGCTGGGAGCCCAGGGCCAAGCCGTTCACCTGGGCCTACCGGATCGTGGCCAACCACTGCATCGACCTGCTCCGGAAGGAGCGCAAAGGGACCACGGAGTCGCTGGACGATGACGACAACTCGCTGGCACGGACGCTGGAGGACACCCGGAGCCCCGACCCGGAGCGGTCGGTAGGGCTGGGAGAGCTGGGCGACCTGCTGCGGGAGGCGATGGAGGAGCTGCCCGAGAACCAGCGGGAGATCCTGATGATGAGGCACTTCGAGGACATGTCGCTGCAGGAGATCGCCGAGGCGAAGGACTGCCCGCTGGGTACCGTGAAGTCGACGCTGCACCGGGCCACCCGCAGCCTGCGGGAGCGGCTCGAGGGAGCCGAGGAGACGTTTCATGACCACCTGTGATCGCCAGGCCGAGCGCCTGACGCTGCACGCCAGCGGCGACCTGCCGCCCTCCCAGGCCCGGGAGGTCGAGGCGCACCTGGCCGGCTGTGCCGCATGCCGGGAGGAGCTGGAGGCGCTGCGGCGCACCCTCGGCCGGCTGCGGCCCCGCGAGTTCTATCCGCGGGAGGCGGAGGTCGACTGGGATCGCCTCGCCGCGGCGACGGTCGCCCGGGTCGCCCGGGAGGGGAACGTCGTCCCCTTCCGGCCTCCGGCCTGGCGGCGGCCCGCGGTCCTGGCCCGCGCGGCGGCGGTGATCCTGGCGGTGGGGATCGGTGCGGTGGTCCTGCGCGCCCCCGCCCCGGAGCGCCCGGAGGCGGACGGCTCGGTGATGTCGGAGGGATTCCAGCAGCGCCTCGAGGTGAACCTCGCCCGGGCCGACACCCGCAAGTACCTGGAGCAGTCGCGGCTGGTGCTGCTCAACGTGCTGGAGTCCCCGGTGCGCTGCTCGAAGGACGAGCAGGACATCTCCGCCGCGCGGGAGAAGTCGATCCAGCTGCTGCGGACGAAGCTCCGCCTGCGCGACGAGCTGAGCCGTCCGGAGCTGGCCCGGGCCGCCGAGCTGTGCAACCAGGTGGAGGGGATCCTCACCGAGATCTCCACCCTGCAGGACTGCGCGGACCTGGAGCGCATCCAGACCCTGCGGGAGGCGGTGCGGCGGAACCAGCTGCTGCTGAAGATGGGCGTCCTGCAGGGAGAGCTCGGAGGTTCCCGTGCGTGAGTCCGCGCTCCGGCTCGCCCCGGCGCTTCTCCTGCTGATCCCGACGGCCGCCCCGGCGGCGGACTGCGACGCCCTGTCCCGGCAGCTCCGGGTCGAGGCCCTGGACCAGGCCTGGGGGGCGGTGCTGCAGACCTCCGAGCAACTCCTCAAGTGCGATCCCGACGGGCCCCACGCCGAGAAGGCGAACTTCTACCGGGCCCGGGCGCTGGATCGCCTGCGGCACTTCGACGAGGCCTTCCCGGCCTACCGCGGCTTCCTGGATCGCTACTGCCTGGGGGAGGACACGTCCTTCCTGTGCGAGGACGCCACCGTGTCCCTCTACACGCTGGCGGCGGACCGGGTGGCCAAGGGGGAGCCGGACAAGCTGCAGGTCCTCCTGGACGGGCTGCGGGCCGGCGACTTCTACTCGAAGGTCTTCGCCGGCATCCAGATCTCGAAGCTCCCCGCGAACCCGGGGGCCAAGAAGCGGGCCCTGCCCGTCCTCGTGGAGGCCTACAAGCTGGAGGACGACGAGGACTTCCGCAACGAGATCTGCCTGGCCATCATCCGGATCGATCCGACCCAGTGCGGCGGCGGCGCGCCCGGCAAGGGGCCGGAGATGCCGGAGGCGCAGTGGATCAAGGTCCGGGTCTGGGACTGCAAGGAGGAGAAGGAGACGGTGAAGGTGAACATGCCCCTCTCCTTCGCGACGGTGGTGATCGAGTCCCTCGGCCCCGAGGTGATGGACGAGCTCAAGGACCAGGGGTTCGACCTGGAGAACCTCTGGGAGTCGCTGAAGCACATGAAGCAGACCGACAAGATCACCCTCTCCATCGACGAGCACGGCGACTGCCAGCAGATCGAGATCTGGTTCGAGTAGAAGCGGCATCCCCACCTCCGCCGGGCCCCATCCCCGTCCGGGGCGGGCTCCCGGCCTCCTCTCCCGCGGGTGGTATGATCACCGGTCCCCGGGCGCTTCCGGGGCAGCGGCAGGAGGAGCGGCCATGATCGTGGAGGCCCGGGCGCCGACCCGGATCGACCTGGCGGGCGGCACGCTGGACATTCCCCCGCTGGACGTGCTCGTGCCGGGCGCGTGCACGGTCAACGTCGCCATCGACCTCCTCGCCACCGCCCGGGTCGAGCCCGTCCCCGGCGGCTTCGAGATCGTCTCCGTCGATCGGGACCTGCACCTGACCTGCCCGGACCTCGACGCGCTCCGGGCAGACGCGCGCGCGCCGCTGCTCACCGGCCTGGTCGCGCACCTCGTCCCCGCGGGAGGCGTTCGCCTGACCACGGACTGCGGCTCGCCCGCGGGGGCGGGGCTGGGCGGCTCCTCGGCGCTGGCGGTGGCGGCGGGCGCCGCGCTGGCGGGGTTCGCCGGAACGCCGCTGCCGGAGGATCGGCTCCTGGCCGTGGCCCGGGACGTGGAGACCCGGGTCCTCGGGGTGCCTACCGGGGTGCAGGATTACCTGGCGGCGATCCGCGGCGGCGCCCTGTCGATCACGTTCGGGATCGGCGGCCCTGCCATGGAACGCCTCGCCGCGGACCTGGAGGCTCTGCAGGAGCGCACGGTGCTGGTCTACACGGGGCAGCCCCGATCGTCGGGGATCAACAACTGGGAGGTCACGCGGCGCTTCGTCGACGGCGACCGCGAGGTCGGCGCCCGGCTGGAGACCATCGCCCGGCAGGCGGGGCGGGCGCAGCGGGCGCTGTTGGCGGGGGACCTCGACGAGCTGGCGGCGGCGGTGGGCGCCGAGTGGGCGGCGCGCCGGGAGCTCGCCCCCGGCGTCACCACGCCCCGGCTGGAGGCGCTGTTCGACGCCGCCCGGCGGGCCGGGGCGGTGGCCGCGAAGGTCTGCGGTGCCGGCGGCGGCGGGTGTGCGGTGCTCCTGGCGCCCCCGGGGCGGCGCCCGGCGGTCGAGGCCGCCGCCCGGGAGGCCGGCGCCCGTGTGCTGGCGTTCCGCTTCGTCCCGGAGGGCGTCGTGGCCTCCGGGGTGGACTGAGGGAGGCGGTGGTGCGCCACCGGACCGCGGCGATCCCCGCCGCCCTCGGGGCGGTGCTCCTGGCGGCGGCGGCCCTCTCCTACGCGCTGCTGGCCGCCGCCGGCGGCCCGGACGGGCCGCCCGCCCCGCGCGCCACCGGTTTCTACCGGGGGATGACCCTGGGGCTGTTCTCCCGCGAGGACCCGGTCGCCATCGAGGCCGACCTCGCGGAGCTGCGCCATCTCGGGGTGGACGCCATCTCGCTGGTCGCGGCGCGGGTCCTCGACGACGTGCACGCGGTCGCGCTGCGGGACGGTCGCTGGGTCACGCCCTCCGAGGGGGCGCTGCGGACCGCCATCCGCGGTGCCCACCGGCGCGGCATGCGCGTCCTGCTCTTCCCGACGGTCTTCGTCGCGGATCTGGGTCCGGGGGAGTGGCGCGGCACGCTGGACCCGCCGGACTGGGACGCCTGGTTCCGCGCCTATCGCGAGTCGCTGCTGCGCTACGCCCGGCTGGCAGCGGAGGAGGGGGTGGAGCTGTTCAGCGTCGGGTCCGAGCTCTGCTCCTCGGAACGTCACGAGGCGAGGTGGCGGGAGACAATTGCCGCCGTACGAGAGGTTTACAGCGGTCGGATCCTGTACTCGGCGAACTGGGACCACTATCGGGACATCCCGTTCCTGGACGCGCTGGATTACCTGGGGATAAACGCGTATTATCAACTGACAGAGGTTCCCCGACCCGAGGTGGAGGATCTTCGGCGCAGCTGGGAGCCGATCCGGGCCGATCTCCTCGACTGGGCGCGGCGGGAGGGGCGCTCGCTCCTGTTCACGGAAGTGGGCTACCCCAGCCGCGAGGGTGCGGGGATCGACCCCTGGGATCACACCGCGCAGCGTCCGGTGGACCTGGAGACGCAGCGGCGGGCCTACCGGGCCTTCATCGAGACCTGGCGCGGGACCCCGGAAATCGCCGGCGTCTTCTTCTACCTCTGGTGGGGAGACGGGGGCCCGGACGATACGGATTACACGCCGCGGCGGAAGCCGGCCCAGCAGGAGATCGCGGGCTGGTTCCGGGAGCCCCGGCCGTCGCCCGACAGCGAGGAGGCCGAGACATGCAGCCAGTCGCAGACCGAAGCCAAACGCTGAGGACCTTGCTCGTCCTGCTGGCCCTCGGGCTTATGGTCCAGCCGGCCGGCGCGGCGATCCAGCTGGTGCACATGAACAACGGCCGGGTCCTCAAGGCCGAGCAGGTCGACCGGGACGGGGACTGGATCATGGCCAAGCTCGATGGCGGCAACACCATCGGCTTCCCGTCCTCCGAGGTGGAGTTCGTGGAGGAGGATCCCCTGGGCCGGGAGGACATCGGCGGCGTGGCCAACGTCGTCACCAGCGGCCGTGAGGTGCTGCGCCGCGGCGCCTTCCGCGGCAACCAGGCGCGCCAGAACTACCAGAGTCAGCGGCAGAACCCGCTGGCGGGCCGGCAGGTCGGGCAGAACCCGAACGCGCAGCTCCCCCAGGGGGCGGTGACCGGCGGTGAGGAGGAGGACCGCACGCCGGTCCCGGGCAGCGCCGTCGAGGAGCAGCAGCAGCCCAATAACCCCCTGAACCTCGGGGTCCCGCGCAACACGAACAACCGCGCGACGCGGTTCAACCGCCTCGGCAACAGCGGACTGCGCAGCCGCCCCGACAACAACTGATCGACCCCCGACCGCCCCGTCGATGCAGCCCCCGCGTCTGTCCATCGGCCTGACCGGCCCGAACGCCGCGGGGAAGTCCGTCGTGGCCGGACACCTCGTGGATCGGGGGTTCACGTACCACTCCCTGTCCGACATCGTCCGCGAGGAGGCCGACCGCCGCGGGCTGGACCACCGGCGGCTGCACCTGATCGAGGTCGGCAACGACCTGCGGCGGGCGGGCGGTCCCGGTGTCCTGGCCGCCCGGATCCGGGAGCGGCTGGGCCCCTGGAACGTCATCGACTCCATCCGCAACCCGGCGGAGGTGCAGGAGCTGCGCCGGGACGCCGCGTTCCGGCTGCTCGGGGTCGATGCCCCCGTGGAGCTGCGCTACGAGCGCTCCCGGGCCCGCGGCCGGCTGGGGGACGGCGACTCGCTGGAGGAGTTCCGGCGCCGCGAGGCCATCGAGAACAGCGACGACCCCGCCGCCCAGCAGCTCCGGGCCACCCTGGGCCTGGCGGACGCGCGTATCGACAACGGCGGACCCCTGGAGGCCCTCTTCCGGCAGGTGGATGCTCTCCTCAGGGCCTGGTCGAGGGAGGGATCGCCCGGTCCCCGGCGTCCGGATCCGCCGGCGTCAACAGGCTGACCCCGACCACGAAGGCGGTGCTGATCAGGAAGGAGGCCGCCTTGATGTCGAGCAGCCCTTGCAGGTCCGGGGTGTTCTGCCACACCACCGTGGCCACGATCCCGGTCACCATCCCGGCCAGGGCGCCGTTCCGGGTCGTCCCCCGCCACCACAGCGACAGGAGCAGCGCGGGCCCGAAGGAGGAGCCGAGGCCGGCCCAGGCGTAGGAGACCATGCCGTCGATCAAGGCGGAGCCCTGCAGTGCCGTCAGCGCCAAGCTGAACGCCACCCCGGCGATCGCCACCGTCGCGAGGCGGGAGAGCAGCACGAGCCTCGAGGGCGCCGTTCCGGGCCGGAACAGCCGGACGTAGATGTCCTCCACCAGCGTGGAGGTGGCCACCAGCAGCTGGCTGTCGGCGGTGGACATCATCGCCGCCGTTGCGCCGGCGATCATCAGGCCGGCCAGCCAGCCCGGCACCAGCGCCTTCGCCAGCAGCGGCATCACCTGCTCGGGGTCGGCGAGGTCCGGCCCGAGGATCGCGACGCCGACGATGCCGATCATCGGCGCGCCCCAGTAGGACAGCAGCGTCCAACCCATGGCGATGAGCCCGCCCTGGCGGAGCTCGGCGGTCCGCCGGATCGCCATGTAACGGCTCAGAAGATGGGGCTGTCCGAAGTAACCGAACCCCCAGGAGAGGCCCCCGAACGCCACGCCGAACAGGAACGCCTCGCCGACCTCCCCTCCGCTCACCGTCAGGAAGGACGGGCCGCGGGAGGCGACCCCCTCCACCAGGGCGCTGGCCCCCCCCAGGCGGATCAGCCCGATCAGGGGGAGCATGACCGCCACGAAGGTCATCAGGATGCCCTGGAACAGGTCGGTCCAGGCGACCGCCAGGAACCCGCCCATCAGCGTGTAGGACACCACCACGGTGGCGCCGATCACGATGCCCCAGACCGGGGGGATCCCGAACGTGGCGTTCAGGATCTTCCCCGCCCCGTGGAGCTGTGCCGCCACGTACGCGGTGTAGAAGAAGAGGATCGCGACCATGGACAGCAGCCGCAGCAGCCGGGTGCGGTCCCCGAAGCGGAGCTCGAAGTAGTCCGGGAGGGTCAGGGCCCCCATCCGGGCGGTCTCGCGCCGCAGCGGAATGGCGATGAACGTCCAGGAGGCCAGGATGCCCCCGGCGATGCCGATGACGGACCAGTACTGGGTGAAGCCGAACCCGTAGGCCGCCCCGGGGAGCCCCAGCAGGAACCAGGCCGACTCGCCGGAGGCCCGCTCCGAGATCGCCGAGACCCAGGGCCCGAGCCGCCGACCCCCGAGGACGAAGTCGTCCAGGGTGCGCATGTAACGGTAGGTGACGAGCCCCACCACCACCATCAGGGCCAGGTAGAGGAGGAGGCCCGCGAGGATCGACGGGTCGGCGGTCAATCCTCGCCCCGGCCGCGGTTGAAGCGGTAGGCCAGCGCTGTGAGCGCCAGCAGCAGGAGCCAGGAGCCCCCGACGATGAGGAGGGTCGAGCCGGGCATGGGGCGGCGATTGTAGCAGACCGCCCGCCGGCCGCCCATGCCCGGACGGTACCGCCGCCCCGCGGCTCGATTTCCTTGATTCCAGGGGTTTTACAACTCTTTTACACCGAAGCCCCGCATCCGGCGGAACCATCGATGCCTCTCGGCCGTTGTTGCAATACGAGAGCACCTGAAGGACGGTGCAAGTTCACCGGGGGAAGCCACATGCGACGACGTCGACGCCTTTGGAGCACGCTTGGATTCGTTGCCCTGCTCGCGGGGCTGATCGCCGCCGGGTTCGTGTTCCTGCGCCCGGCGCCGACCGCCGACGCCGCCACCGCGGCAGCGGTGGAAACGGACACCGACGACGATGATGATGCCGCCGCGAAGCCCGCGGACGGCGAGGAAGCCGCGGAGGAGGAAGAGGAGACCCGGGTGCCGGTCAGCGTCACCGAGGTCGCCCGCGGGTCCGTCTCCACGTACGTCTCCGCCACCGCCAACCTGATCGCCGAGGACGAGGTCCGCGTGCTGGCGGAGGCCGAGGGCCAGCTCGACCAGCTCCTCGTCGAGGAGGGCGACATGGTGGAGAGGGACCAGCTGCTCGCGCTGCTGGTCCGCGACGACGAGCAGATCCAGTTCGACAAGGCGGAGGTCCGGGCCTCCAACGCGGAGCTCGCCTTCGACCGCACCCGGCGTCTCGCGGCGGAGGGACTGGTCGCGGAGGAGGAGCTCGAGACGGCCACCATGGAGCACCGGGTCGCGCAGCAGGAGCTGGCGGAGGCCCGGTGGAAGCTCGATCAGACCGAGATCCGAGCCCCCTTCGCGGGCCGCATCACCGCCCGCGACGTCACCGTCGGCAAGCACATCCGCGTCGGCGACGAGCTGTTCACGGTGACGAACTTCGAGCCGCTGATCGCGCGGATCTACCTGCCCGAGAAGGACGTGGTGGGCCTGGCGCCGGATCGTCCCGTGCGGATCACCTTGCAGGCGGATGCCGACGTCAGCTTCGCCGGGCGTATCCGGCAGATCGCGCACGTCGTGGACGTGGCCACCGGCACGGTGAAGGTCACCGTGGAGGCCGTGCACCCGCCGCGCTCGGTCCGTCCCGGCGGGTTCGTGGACATCGCCATCACCCGGCAGACGAAGCAGGACGTGGTGCTCGTGCCGCGGGATGCCGTCATCCGCGAGCTGCAGCGGGCCCACGTGTTCGTCAAGTCCGACGACGGCAAGGCCGTCCGGAAGGACATCGAGCTGGGCCTGGAGGAGGGAGACCACATCGAGGTCCTCTCCGGTCTCGAGGGCGGTGAGCAGGTCGTCATCGCCGGCCAGGGCGGACTGAAGGACGGCATGGCCGTCAAGGTCATCGAGGATCCCACCCGGGTCGCCCGGTCCTCGGAGGCCGCCGACCGCAAGAACGGCTAACTCACTCCACCGGGGGGAGATCATGGGCATCGTCGACTTCTCGCTCAGGCGTCGTGTGACCGTCAGCATGTGCGCCGTGGCGCTCGTGCTGTTCGGCTGGGTCGCCTTCCAGCGCCTGTCCATCAACCTGCTGCCCGACATCTCCTATCCGAGCCTGACCGTCGAGACCCGCTTCCCCGGCGCCGCGCCGGAGGAGGTGGAGGCCCTGGTGAGCCGCCCGGTGGAGGAGGCGGTGGGGATCGTGCAGGGTGTGCAGCGCCTGACCTCCACGTCCCGGCCGGGGCTGTCGCAGGTGACCCTCGAGTTCGGCTGGGGCCGCGACATGGATTTCGCGGCCATCGACGTCCGGCAGAAGCTGGACATGCTGCGGCTTCCCCAGGAGGTCGGCAAGCCGGTCCTGCTGCGCTTCGACCCCGCCAACGACCCCGTCGTCCGCCTCTACCTTACCGGCGGGAACGACCTCTACCAGCTACGCTACGTGGCGGAGGAGGTGCTGAAGAAGGACCTGGAGTCGACCGAGGGCGTGGCGGCGATCAAGGTCAACGGTGGCTACGAGGACGAGATCCAGATCCAGATCGACGAGCGCAAGCTGGCGTTGCTGGGCCTGAGCATCCAGGACGTCAACCGGAAGCTGCTGCAGGAGAACATCAATCAAGCGGGCGGCAGCCTCTACGAGTCCGAGGCCCGCTACCTGGTGCGCGCGAAGAACGAGTTCGAGGACCTGGACGACATCCGCGAGACGGTGCTGGCGGCGCCGGAGGGACGGAAGATCCTGCTCGGCGACGTGGCGAAGGTGCGCCGCGGCTTCAAGAAGCGCGAGGTGATCACGCGCTACGGCGACGCCGGCGAGGCGGTGGAGCTGGCCCTATACAAGGAGGGGGACAGCAACATCGTGCAGGTCTCGCGCAACATCCAGGCCCGCCTGGCGGCGGTTCGCTCCGATCTCCCCGAGGGGGTGGATCTGGCGGTGGGCGTGGACCAGTCCCGGTTCATCCAGGCCTCCATCCAGGAGGTCCTCAGCAACGCCCTCATCGGCGGCGCCTTCGCGGTGCTGGTGCTGCTCTTCTTCCTCAAGGACCTGCGCAGCACCGTGATCATCGGGATCTCGATCCCGATCTCGATCATCGCCACGTTCTTCCTGATGTACCAGACGGGCACGACGCTGAACATCATGTCCCTGGGAGGGCTGGCCCTCGGGGTCGGGATGCTGGTGGACAACGCCATCGTCGTCCTGGAGGCGATCCACAAGCGGCGGGAGCGGGGACAGGGGCCGGTGGAGGCCGCCCGCCTCGGGGCCTCGGAGGTGGGCCGGGCGGTCATCGCCTCGACTCTCACCACCATCGCCGTCTTCCTGCCGGTGGTGTTCCTGGAGGGGATCGCCGCGCAGCTCTTCCTGGACATGGCGATGACCGTGTCCTTCTCCCTGGTCGCGTCCCTGGCGGTGGCCCTCACGCTCATCCCGATGATGGCGGCGCTCGTGGGGGCCGCGGCGGAGGGGACCCTGGTGGAGCCCGCCCGGGGAGGGCGCATCCGCCGGGGCGCCCGCCTCGTCATGGTCCGGATCCCGGGCTACGGGTTGCTCGGGGTGCGCTTCCTGCTGCGCTGGGCGCTCCGGGGGATCGCGCTGCTGGCCACGCCGCTGACCTGGGCCTTCGACCGCATGCTCGGCGCGCTCACCGCCGCCTATCCCCGGATGCTCCGGACCTCGCTCCGGGCCCGGCCCCTCGTCCTCGCCGTCGTCCTGGCGGTCTTCCTGGGGTCGCTGATGCTGGTGCCGCGGCTGGGGATGAACCTGATCCCGACGTTCTCCCAGGGGGAGTTCAGCTTCCAGGTGGAGCTCCCCGAGGGGACGCCGCTGGAGTCGACGGACCGCTTCATGGCGGACATCCAGTCCAGCCTGGCCGGTGACGACCGTGTGGCCTCCTACTCCAGCATCGCCGGCGGCGTCGGGCTCTCCCTGAGCCGCACCGGCTCGGAGGGGGAGAACGTGGCGCAGCTCCAGGTGCGGATGGCGCCGGAGGCCAGCCGGGAGGACGAGGCGGCGGTCATCGCCGACCTGCGATCCCGGCTGGAGCGAAACGACGCCGCGCGGTTCAAGTTCGAGCGGCCGACCTACTTCTCGTTCCACACCCCGGTGGAGGTCGAGGTGTACTGCGACGACCTTCCGGAGCTCCACGCCGCGGCCCGGTCGGTGCAGG
>JASFRI010000098.1:0-11670 GCA_050115015.1 Acidobacteriota bacterium | reverse complement strand
TCCCCCGAAGTCGAGCAGGGCGGCGGAGACGTCGGGGGCGCGCAGCGGCACCGCGGCCCGCTCCAGGGCCAGGCCTTTCCCGATCCCGCCGAGCTCCATCCAGAGGCCGGGGACGGCATACTCGAGCGTCCCGGAGTCCGGGTCCAGGCGGACCTTCTCGAAACCGACCGCCTCGCGGGCCCGCGCCAGCGCCTCCGGGTCCGGCACGCGCCCATCGCCGCGAAGATCCCATGCGGCCACCAGGGCGCCGACGGTCGGGTCGAAGGCCCCGCCGGTGACGCGCGCCAGCGCCAGGCTACGATCGAGCAGCGCCGCGAGCTCGGGACGGATCGCGGCGACACCGGCGCCGGCCGCGCGGTTCGCCCGGCTGAGCTCGGAGCCCCGGTCCCAGGTGCTGATGCGGGCCTCGAGGCCGGCGATGGCCTCGAGGCTCTCGTGCACGAGGCGGACCGCCGGCGCCGGGTCGCCGTAGGCGCTCGCCGTGCAGCGCGTCCCCATCAGGTAGCGGGCCCGGACGACGGGTGGATCGGCCGCGAGACAGGCGGACATGCCCCCGATGCAGACCCCGATCATGATGCCCCGCGCCCCCATCATCCTCCTCCAGGGGCCGGAGGATACTGATTTTGAATGTCATTTGCAATATAAAAATAAACTCATATATTATTTGTACTTACGAATAAGGGATGTCAGGGGGTCGCGCTGGAGAGGCAGTCCGCGCAGGTGCCGTACAGCTCGTGGCGGTGGGAGAGCAGGCGGAATCCGTGTGTCCGGGCCACCTCCTCCTGGAGCCGCTCGATGTCCGCCCGCTCGAACTCCAGGATCTTCCCGCAGTTCACGCAGACCAGGTGGTCGTGGTGCGGCTGTCGGACCTCGTAGCGCGTGACGCCGTCGTGGAAGTGGCGCTCACTGGCGACCCCCGCCTCCACGAACAGTCGGAGGGTGCGGTAGACGGTCGAGAACCCGATCCGCGGCTCCCGCTCGGAGACCCGCCCGTACACCTCCTCGGCGGTGAGGTGGCCCCGGGTGCGCAGGAAGATGTCGAGGATGGCCTCGCGCTGGCGGGTCCACTTGAGGGTGCGGCGCCCGAGGTAATCCCGCAGCGCCTCCCGGTGAGCGGCGTGTGCGGGTGTTCTCCCCTTGTCTCCCGAGCTTCTCGACCCCATGACGAGCGTCTGTGTATCAGGGGCGGGCAACGCTGTCAATCGACTCCCCGCGGGGCTGGGCCGCGCGCGGGACCTCTGGTATCCTGCCCCGCATGCGAGTCGACTGGCACCGCTACTTCATGAACATCGCCCGGCAGGTGGCCACGCGCTCCACCTGCGACCGCAAGCATGTCGGCGCCGTGATCGTCCGGGACCGCACGATCCTTTCGACGGGGTACAACGGCAGCATCCGCGGCATGCCCCACTGCGACGACGTGGGGCATCAGCTCGAGAACAACCACTGCGTCGCGACGGTCCACGCGGAGGCCAACGCCATCATCCAGGCGGCCAAGAACGGCGTCCAGGTGGATGGCGGGGAACTCTACACCACCGCCAGCCCGTGCTGGAACTGCTTCAAGCTGATCGCGAACTCGGGGATCCGCAGGATCTACTACGGCGAGTTCTACCGGGACCGGCGGAGCCCGGAGGTCGCCGCCCGGCTGGGTATCGAACTGGTCGACCTGGAGATCGCCCGCGACGGGGCCGTCCAGGACTAGTCCGGTCAGGGGCGGATCTGCTCGAACAGGCCACCGCGGATGCGGTCCAGGGTCGCGCCGTCGACGTTCATGGAGAGCCGCACGGAATCGAGGTCCAGCCCGACGAGGGTCCCCTCCAGGAACCGCAGGATGTCCGGCTGGTCCTTGGCGACAAGCTTGGCGAGGGCGAGGAACCCGGTCAGCGTATCCGCCAGCAGCCTCGCTTGGTCCTCGGTGTCGGTGTAGGCCCTCGCCACGAGATCGATCGACTGCGAGAACCGCATCGAGAAGCGGATGCCGCGAACGCCGGAGAAGCCCCGCAGGATCCCCATGCCGGGGATCCCCTCCTCGATCCGCTCCTCGAGCTGCTCCGCCAGATAGCGGGAGCGGAAGGCCCCCCAGAACTGGCCGCTCCCCAGCCCCTCCGCCACCATGGGGCCGAGGTCCTCGCTGTCGATGAGCGCCTCGCTCCGGCCCGAGCGCACCGCGGCGGTCGCCTCCAGCAGACCGGCCCCCCCCAGGGCAATGGTGTAATCGTCGAGAAACGCCAGCCGCAGCGCCCCCATGTCCTGGAGCTCGGGGACGTCCAGCATCGCGCTCCCCTCCAAGGGCAGCCCGTAGAGGTCGAGCGTTCCCGACTCCATGACGGCCCAGCCGGACCCCTGGAGCAGCTCCTCGATCCGTCCCCGGTCGAACTGCCCGCGTGCGATGACCGCCATCTCCATGTCCGGCTCCCCGATCCGCCGGGCCGCGAACAGGAGCATGTTGCAGTCCCGGATCGGGTTCAGCCCCGTGACCTCCTGGAGCTGCTGGAGGGTCTCCTCCCCTCCCTGCAGGAAGGGGTCGTCGCGGATCTTCGCGAAGAGGGGATGCTCCCGGACGGCGGCGATGTCCACGAAGGCGACGAGGTCGGCCTCCGCCGGGATGCGGCTGACCAGCTCGGCGGCGTCTTCCGGGCCTGCGCCGCCGCCGCAGCCGGGCAGCAGCGCGGGCAGCAAGAGGAGGAGGGTTCGAATCCTGGCGCCCATCGTGCTCTCCCTGGGGCGGTGGGTGCGCCCCGCACAGGAGGAACGAGCCGGCAGGCTAGCAGGTTTCCCAGCCGGGGGCAAACAGGATCAGCTGAGGCCGACCCAGGGACGCAGCGCATCGATCAGGCGACGCGGATCGATCGGCATCGCCGGCGCTCGGGGATCCTGCCGCGCAACATCCCCGATCCCCTGTCCGAGCTCGCGGAGGTGCCGATCCAGGTCCGCGGCCCGGAGGGGGCGGTATCCCGCCATCCCGATCTCGCCGCCTCGCGTCCTCATGAACCGGCCCCGGAGACCTCGACGGCCTGTCCCTGCAGGAGGCGGCGGATCGCCTCCTGGAACGGTGCCACCGCCAGGGGCTTGTCGAAGCAGAGAACGGCCCCGGCATCCAGAATGCGCTCCCGGTTGCCGTTTCCCGCGAAGCCGGAGATGGCCAGGATCCGGACATGGGCCATCTCGGGGTTCGCCCGGATGCTCCGGCAGGCCTCGAACCCGTCCATGCGGGGCATCTTCAGGTCCAGGATGAGCAGGTCCGGCTGGAAGCTGCCGACCTTGAGCAGCGCCTCGTAGCCGTCGGCAGCGGTCTCCACCTCCACCGGCTCCTCCGCCGCGGAGATGACCAGCTCCTGGACCAGTTCGCGGATCATCGCCTCGTCATCGGCGATCAGCACCCGCTGCCGACGGCCCGGGAAGAACCCGGGCGAGACCGGCATCCCATGGCGCAGCAGGAAACGCCGGAAGTCCTCCCGGAGGACGCGGAAGTGCCTCCCCGGAGTCTGGAACGCCGGCAGATCTCCCTGCCGGATCCACTTCTTGACCGCGTTGGTGGAGACGGAGCAGTACCGGGCGATATCCCCGGTGGTGAGCAGGTCGGATGCCTCGCCCCCCGCCGGGGCTGGGTTTTCCTGGTCCCGTTTCATCGTGCGGCTCCGGATGAAAGTTACAGAAGTTCCGCTTTCAGGGAGAATCTAAGCGTGACCGAACCGGTGTCAAGTTCGACTTTTCCTCCCCACCGTTCGTTAAGATCCTTGGAACACCCGGAGGCATGCCCCGTGGAACCGGTGCCCCTGAGCCCGACGGCGGAGACCAGCGACGAGGAGCTGATGGCCCGGTTCCAGGCGGGCGATCGGGAGTCCTTCGCCCTGCTGGCGGGCCGCTATGCCACACCGCTGTACGCCCTCGCGAGCCGGTATCTCGGCAGGCGCGAGGACGCGGAGGAGATCCGCCAGGAGGCCCTGATGAAGGCCTTCGCGCAGGCGCGGAGGTTCCGCCCGGACGGCCGGTTCCGCTCCTGGATCTACCGGATCGCCCTGAACCTGTGCCACGACCGGCGGCGGCGGAGCCGCCGCCTGCGCTGGAGCTCCCTCGAGGACGAGGCGGAGCCGGCCGCGGCCCCGACGGAGGACCTGGTGCAGCGCCGGGAGGAATCGGCCCGGGTGCGAGCGGCGCTCGAGCAGCTGCCCGAGGAGCAGCGCAGCGTCCTCGTGCTCAAGGAGTACGAGGGCTTGAAGTTCCGCGAGATCGCGGAGGTCCTGGAATGCCCGGAGAGCACGGTCAAGTCCCGGCTCTACCGGGGACTGACGGCCCTCCGCTCGCGGCTGGATGAGGCGGGGTCGTGATGCCGATCTCGATGCAGGAGGCCGAATCGCATGAAATGTGAACAGTTCCACGAGCTCATGGTGACGGTCCTCTACGAAGAGGCTTCGACGGAGGAGCAGGCGCGATTCGACGACCACCTGGCCGGGTGCGCGGGCTGCCAACGGGAGATCGAAGCCCTCCGGCGGGTCCGGGGTGGGCTGCGGGCAGCCGCCCCGTCGGTGGCGCCGGCCCCCGCCCCCACCGTCCTCGTCCTGGGCTCGCCGCCGGCGCCACGCTGGTGGCGCTGGGCCGGCCTCGCCGCCGCCGCCGCGGTGGCCGCCCTGGGCCTCGTCGCGGTTCTGAGCCTGAACCGGCCGGCGGGACTCTCGCCCCGGGACCGGGAGGCGTTGCGCGAGGACTTCCTGGCGTCGGTGCAGGACTACCGGGAGACGGATCGGGCGGAGCGGGACGCGCTGTTCGCCGCGCTACAGGATGAGATCCGCGAGCAGGAGGTGCGCCGGGCGGCGGATTCCGACGCACTGGCGAAGCTCCTCCTGGCGAGCTGGAGCCGGACGCGGGAGGACGACCTCCGCTTCGTGCTGGACCGCCTGGGCACGCTCGAGCAGCGCACGGACCGCAACCAGGAGTGGCTCCAGTACGCGGTGTTCACCGGCAGCCCGGACGAGCACTGACGGACGCCGTCGCGGCGTCGCAGCGCGGGCCTCGAAGGCGAAAACAGGCCGCCGGAACACGAAACCAAGGCGAAAATCATGGTGGCAGCCCGCCGGGGCCCGCCGGGCCGCCACCATCTACAAGTCACTGATTCCATTTAACTTGGAAACGAAGACGGCGGAGCCGGGACGTCCCCTGTTTACAAGCCGAGGGCAGATAGGTTACTATGTCTCTATAACTTCCAACCGAAGCGGGCGCCCCCGCCGGGAGCCGTTCGGCCAGGAGGCGAGATGCAGATCTGCCGCGAACCGATCCGGGGGGCCTTCGTCGGTCGGCCCAACCGGTTCACCGCCACCATCAAGGTCTTGAAGAAGGACGTCTTCGCCTACATCCCATCCTCGGGGAAGATCGACGATCTCCTGGTCTCCGGGGCCCGGTGCGTCCTCGAGCCGGCGGAGCAGGAGTCCCGGAAGACCTCTTACGACCTGATCTCGATCGAGAGCCACGACGGCCGATTCGTCTGCATCGACACCCGCATCCCGCAGCGGTTCATCGAGCAGTCGATCCGCGCCCATCACCTGCCGACGTTCCGCGGCTACCAGGTGGCGGGTCGAGAGGTCCGGTGCGGCGAGTCGAGGGTCGACCTCGAGCTGCGCCAGAACGGCACGAACGCCTTCGTGGAGACCCGCTCCGTCACCCGGGTCGCGGACCATGTCGCCCTGTATCCGGACGGCGCGGTGCCCGCGGAGACCGCGCGCATCGTCGATCTCACCCAGGAGGCTCGTAGGGGCGCACGGGGCTACATCGTCTACATCGTGCAGCGCAACGATGCGGATGCGTTCCGCCCCGACGTGCGCGCGGATCGCGATTACGTGGAGGCCCTGCAGCGCGCCGTGCGCGCCGGGGTGCGGGTGATGGCCTACCGCTGCCTGGTGACCGACATGGAGATCGGGATGGAGGGGGAGATCCCCGTCCTGCTCTAGCGGTTCCGGGACGCCTTCAGGGCGTCGTCCAGATCCCGGCGCGCGATCGGCACCGTCCACGGATCGCCCGTGCGGTGGGGTCGGCCGAGGCCTTGCAGCAGCACGGCCCGCACCACGCCCCCGCGCGCCTTCTTGTCGCGGGCGCAAGCGCACCAGATCGCGTCGGCGTCCAGCTCCTCGGGAATCCCGACCGGCAGGCCGAGGCGCTCCAGCAACGCGCACAGTCGATCCCGTTCGAGGCCGGGCAGCCCCGCCCGCCGCACGGAGATCTCCGCCTCCACCGCCATCCCCATCGCGACGGCCTCCCCGTGGGGAACCGCGTAGCCGCTGGCCGATTCGATGGCGTGGCCGAGGGTGTGCCCGAAGTTCAGGACGGCTCGCCGGGCGAGCTCCAGGGGGTCCTCGGCCACGACCTCCACCTTCACCCGGGCCGCTGCCGCCACGGCGCGCTCCAGGGGACCAGGGTCCCGCCGCACCAGCCGCCCCGCTTCCCGCTCGAGAGCCTCGAACAGCGAGCGCGACCCGGCGGCGGCGGCCTTGACGATCTCCGCGAAGCCGTGACCGAGGTCGCGATCGGGGAGGGTCCCGAGGAAGTCGAGATCGCTCCAGACCGCCCGCGGATGGTGCACCGCCCCCACCAGGTTCTTGCCGGCGGGGAGATCGTGGCCGGTCTTGCCGCCGATGGCCGCGTCCACCATCGCGAGGAGGGTCGTCGGCACCATGACGTGTGGGAGCCCCCGGTGGTACGTCGCCGCCAGGAAGCCCGCGAGGTCCCCGACGACGCCCCCGCCGACGGCGAGGATCCCGGTATCCCGGCCGCAGCCCAGATCGACGAGCTGGTCCTGGAGCAGGGCCACGGTGTCCCGGGTCTTGCTCGCCTCCCCTGCGGGGAAGGACAGCAGGTCGATCCGCAGTCCTTCCGCGCGAAGGCACGAGGCGAGGCCCTCCGCGTGCAGCGGCCGGACCCGGTCGTCGGTCACCAGGACGTGCCGGGAGCCCAGGGGGGCCGTGCGGAGATCCGCGGCGAGGGCCGGGACGAGGCCGCGGCCGATGCGGATCCGCGTGAGGGCCGGGCCCGGGGGGGCCGGCTTCAGGTCGATGGATTCCACGAGTGGAGGGGCCGGAGTCTCCGGCCCGCGAGGGAAGGGCGGGGCCGGACTACTGTGCCGTCCGGGGCCCCGCCTCCTCCAGGTCCTCCAGGTAGCCCTCGACGAGGCGACGGTTCGCCTCGTCGTCCAGCTTGCTCTCGAGGAGCTTCTCCGCAGCGCTCATGGCGAGGTCCGCGGCGACACCCCGGATCTCCCGGATGGCCGCGCGCTTCTCCCGCTCGATCTCCGCGCGGCCGCGCTCCAGCAGCTCCTCTTGCTCCTCCCGAGCCTTCTGCATGATGCCCGACTTGACCTGCTCGGCCTCCTGACCGGCCTTCTGGAGGATATCCCCGGAGGCCCGCCGGGCCTCGGCGAGGATGCGGCGATTCTCCTCCAGGACGGTCTCGGCATCCTCGCGGGCCTTCTCGGCGGACTCCAGGGACTCCCGGACCGTCCGTTCCCGCTCGTCGAGGACCCCCAGCAGTGGCTTCCAGGCGAAGAGCCGGAGGATCACCACGAGGATGCCGAAGGTGATCAGCGTCCAGAGAATCATCCCGGTATCGGGCGAAATCAGCCGTTCCATGCCGGCTCCTAGGCCTTGATGGCAAGCAGCAGGCAGACGATGACCGCGAAGAAGGCAACGCCGTCCACCAGCGCTCCGGCGATGATCATCGAGGTCCGGATGTCTCCGGCCATCTGCGGCTGCCGGGCGATACCGTCCATCGCCTGACCGGCCAGCTTTCCGATCCCCCATCCCGCACCGATGGTTGCCAGGCCGGCTCCAAGGCCTGCGGACAGCCAGGCAAGACTCGTCGGTTCCATGACTGATTCCTCCTCTTCCTAGAGTGTAGGGTTCTGCCGTGCCTCTTCGGGTCGGCCTCGGCCGGGGCTCAGTGCCCGTGCAGGCTCATACCGATGAACAGCGCGGTCAACTGGGTGAAGACGAATGCCTGGAGCGGCACGATCAGCAGCTCCAGGAGGAGATTGAACAGGGCCAGGGCCACGGAGATCGGGGCGAATGCGACGCCCAGGATGAAGATCAGCCCGAGAAACGAGAGGATGACCATGTGGCCGGCGATCATGTTGCCGAACAGCCGGATGGCCAGCGCCATGGCCTTCAGGCCCGTCCCCAGCACCTCGATCACGAAGAGGAGCAGGCCCACCGGCAGCATCCAGATCGGCAGCCCGTGGGGAATGAAGTTCTTCCAGTGGCCGATCAGCCCGTGCCGGATCATCCCACTGACATGGATGAGCACGAGGGTCACCAGCGCCAGCGCGGCCGTCACGGAGATGTTCCCCGTCGCGGCGGACCCATAGGGGAACAGGCCCATGGAGTTGCAGATCAGGATGAAGAAGAAGTTCGTCAGCAGAAACGGGGTCCAGCGGCGCCCGTCCTCCTCCCCCATGCTGGGGATGGCGACGTCGTCCCGCACGAACAGGACCAGCGACTCGAGGATGGACTGGAGCCGGCCGGGGATCAGGCGGCTCCGGGACCCGATGCCCACGGCGAACAGGACCAGCAGCCCGGAGGCGATCCACATCCAGACCAGGTGCTTCGTGATCGGGATGTCGAAGCCGAGGAGATGGAGGGTGGGAAGGTGCACGATCCCCACGAACGGGAGCTCGAGTTCCTGGCTGTTCACCATGTGGTGCGCCAGCATCTCGCCGATGTCGAACTCCGCGCCGTGTCCGGCGCCGTGCCCCGCCTGTTCCACCGTGCTCATGCGCGTCTCTCTACACCCACCGTCCCGTCACGCGTGGAACGGTGCAGATACAGCATCTCCGCCGCCTGGAAGCCGAGGTATCCGGGAATCAGCCCGGCAAGGAACGACCCCACGGGCAACTCCCCCCCCCGCACCACCAGGACCAGGACCAGCGCGAACAGCACCAGCCGTCCCAGGGTCCCCCCGAAGAACGCCACCAGGAACCGGGTGTGCCCGGCCCGCAGGTTCCTCACGAGAAGCCAGAACCCCCCGACGCTTCCCGCCACTCCCAGCAGCACTCCCGCACCGACCCCCCGGACGGTGCCCTCCGGCAGCGGCAGCAGGGCCGGCCAGGATACCGCAGTTCCCGCCGCCAGGCCCACCAGAGCCGCCGCGGCGAGGATGCCCTTCATCGCTCCCCCCTCGGGGGCAGGGCCGTTCGAAACAAGTTCACGAAGCCTACCACCACGCCGAGCACAGCGCCAGCGAGAGTCAGCCAGGGCGCCGTCCCCCACCGCTCATCCAGCCACTTTCCGAGAAAGGCGAGAAGAACGATGCCCAGGGCGAAGGTCAACCCCAGGTTCAGGTACGGTGCGGCGCTCCGCAGGTCCCGACCGCGCTTGCGCTGTTCCGGCTCCTTCAGTGCATCACCGCCGCCCGGGCAAGGTGGATCAGCGGCTCCGGATAAAGGCCGAACCCCACGGTGAACAGCAGGCTCACCGCCAGCGCCCCCAGGAGGAACGGCGAGGCCGAATAGCGCTCCTCGCTTCCGGGTTCCCGCATGTACATGTAAACGACGACTCGAACATAGTAGTAGAGCGAGATGGCGCTGTTGATCACCGCCGCCACCGCAAGCCAGGTGAAGTCGGCGCGGATGGCCGCTCCGAAGAGGTACCACTTGCCGATGAAGCCCGCCGTGGCGGGAATGCCCGCCAGCGAGAGCAGCAGCACGAGCATCGCCGCGGCGGCGAGCGGCGCACGGGCCGCCATCCCGGCGAAGTCGGCCACCCGGTCCCCGACGACGTTCTCCCGCCGCAGCATCACCACGAAGCCGAAGGCCCCCATGTTCATGAAGGTATAGACCAGCATGTAGATGACGAGGGCCGTCAGTCCGAACGCCCCGATCTCGTCTCCCCGCCCGATGGCGACGATGGCCATCAGGGCATAGCCCGCATGGGCGATGCTGGAGTAGGCCAGCATCCGCTTCATGTTCTCCTGGACGATGGCCCCCACGTTCCCAACCGTCATGGAAACCAGGGAGAGCAGGGCCAGGAGGAGGGTCCACCGCTCCTCCAGCGGCTGGAAGGCCTGGGCGAAGATGCGGGCGAAGATCGCGAAGGCGGCTGCCTTCGACGCCGTCGAGATGAACGCCGTGATCGGCGAGGGGGCCCCCTGGTAGGCGTCCGGAACCCACATGTGGAACGGCGCGGCCGCCACCTTGAAGCCCAGAGCCACCATCATGAGGACCATTCCCAGGGCGAGCAGGGCCCCCCCGCCTCCCGCCATGGCGACGGCGGCGATGGCCTCCAGGTCCGTCGTGCCCGTCGCGCCGTAGACCAGCGACATCCCGTAGGCGAAGATGCCCGACGACAGGGCTCCCAGGATGAAGTACTTGAGGGCCGCCTCGTTCGATTGACGGTCCCGCTGCAGGTAGCCGACGAGGAGATAGCTCGACAGGGACATGGTCTCCAGGCTCACGAACACCATGACCAGATCCCGCGCGGACGCCATGAACATCATCCCGACGGTGGCGAAGAGGATCAGCGCGTAATACTCCCCGACCCGCTCCCCTTCCAGGTCGAGGAACCGGAGGGATAGCAGGATCGTCAGGATGGCTCCCGCCAGGAACACGACCTTGAAGAACAAGCTGAACTGATCCAGGGAGAACATCCCGCCGAAGGCGTAAACCCCCTCCGGCGGAAGCACGACCCAGGTCTTGATCACCAGCAGCAGGGTGATCCCGGAGCATAGCAACGCCAGATAGCCCACCCACCGCCGCCACTCTCGGGGAAAGAGAGCCGCGCAGATCACCAGGAGGAAGGCGTATCCCGTCAGCAGGAGCTCGGGGAGGATGGCCCGGAGCTCGTTCGCCCAGTTGACGTCGGGACCCATGCTCAGCCGTCCACCCTTTCCGCGGACGCGAGCGCGTCGCCGTCCGCCGGAGCGACATCCACCTGCGGCGCCTCCGCCATCCCCTCGTAGTACTGGCCGTCCACCTGCAGGACCAGCTTCTCGACCGAGGTCCGCATCATGCGGAAGAAGGGGGCAGGATACAGCCCGATCCAGAAGGCGGCCACCAGGAGCGGCAGCATGTAGGCGATCTCCCGCCGGTTGAGGTCCTGGAGCTTCTCGTTCTCGGGGTTGTCCAGCTCACCGAACATCGTCCGCTGATACAGCCAGAGCATGTACGCCGCCCCGAGCACGATCCCGGTGGCGGTGAGCACCACCCACCACAGGGGCGAGTACCCGAAGAACGGGGTCTGGATCTTGATCGCCCCCATGAGGATCGTCAGCTCACCGATGAACCCGTTGAGCGTCGGCAGTCCGATGGAGGACATCGTGATGATCATAAAGAAGGTCGCGAACAGCGGCACCTGCTTCGAAAGCCCTCCGAACTCCGAGATCATCCTGGTATGCCTTCGCTCGTAGATGATCCCGACCAGGAGGAACAGGGCACCGGTGGAGATTCCGTGGTTGATCATCTGGAGCACGCCGCCCCGGACGCCGTCGAAGTTCAGCGCGAAGATCCCGACCATGGTGAAGCCCAGATGGCTCACGGAGGAGTACGCCACGAGCTTCTTCCAGTCCGGCTGCACCATCGCGACCAGGGCCCCGTAGATCACGCCGATCACCGAAAGCCCCAGCAGCCAGGGCATGAAGGCGCGCGTGGCGTCGGGCATCATCGGGAGCGAAAACCGCAGGAACCCGTACGTCCCCATC
>JASFRI010000097.1:0-11694 GCA_050115015.1 Acidobacteriota bacterium | reverse complement strand
GGCGGTGCGGCGCCGCTGGACACGTGGCAGACCCACGCCATGGAGGCGATGGGGTTCTCCCTGTCGACCATGGACTGGCTGCCGCTGATGGTCCACGGGGCGCTCTACTACCTGCCCGTGCTCCTGGTCACCTTCGCGGTGGGAGGCGCCTGGGAGGTGCTGTTCGCCGTCGTCCGCAAGCACGACGTGAACGAGGGACTCCTGGTCACGGGGATGCTCTTCCCGCTGATCCTGCCGCCGACCATCCCCCTGTGGCAGGTGGCCCTCGGGATCAGCTTTGGGATCGTCCTGGGCAAGGAGATCTTCGGCGGCACCGGGATGAACTTCCTCAACCCAGCCCTGACCGCCCGGGCGTTCCTGTTCTTCTCCTATCCTGCGGAGATCTCCGGGGACAAGGTGTGGATCGCCGCCGGGACCAGCGCCGATGCCTTCAGCGGCGCCACCTGGCTCTCCCGGGCCGCGGAGGGGGGACGGGCTGCCGTCGAGCAGGGCGTCACCTGGTGGGATGCCTTCATCGGGCTGATCCCGGGCTCGATGGGGGAGACGTCGACCCTCGCGTGTCTTGCCGGCGCGGCGTTGCTGCTGATCACGGGCGTCGGCTCCTGGCGCATCATGGGAGGCGTGGCCGGGGGCACGGTGGGGATGTCGCTCGTCCTCAACGCCATCGGCTCCCAGACGAATCCGTTCTTCGACTTGCCGTTCTGGTGGCACTTCGTGCTGGGAGGCTGGGCCTTCGGGACCGTGTTCATGGCGACCGACCCGGTGTCCGCCGCGCAGTCGAACCGGGGGCGGTGGATCTACGGTCTGTTCATCGGGGTCCTCGCGGTCCTCATCCGCGTGGTCAACCCGGCCTATCCCGAGGGGATGATGCTGGCCATCCTCCTCATGAACGTGTTCGCCGCCACCATCGACCACTTCGTGGTGCAGGGGAACATCAAGCGACGGAGGGCGCGGAATGTCGCGTAACACGCTCCTCTACGCCGTGCTGTTCGCGGGGGCCGTCTGCGTCGTGTGCGCCGTGGTCGTCTCCTCCTCGGCCGTCTCTCTGAAGCCGCTCCAGGATGCGAACCAGGAGCTGGACCGGAAGGAGAACGTCCTGAAGGCCGCCGGCCTGGTCGACGCGGACGAGAAGCTGACGCCGGAGCTAGTGGCCGAGAAGTTCAAGGAGATCAAGACGGTCGCGGTCGACCTGCGCACCGGCCAGGAAGATCCGGATTTCCAGGTCGAGGGGTACGACCCCCAGAAGGCGCTGAAGGACCCCTCGGCCAGCTTCGAGGTTCCCGCGAACCCCGCCAAGGTGCACCGGGTCCCGAACTACCAGCTGGTCTACAAGGTGGTGGACCCGGACGGCAAGCTACGGATGCTGGTGCTCCCGGTGGAGGGGAAGGGCCTCTGGTCCACGCTCTACGGCTTCCTGGCCCTGGACGCGGACCTGAACACCATCCGCGGCCTGACGTTCTACCAGCACGGCGAGACGCCCGGACTCGGCGGCGAGGTGGACAACCGGACCTGGAAGGCCCTGTGGCCCGGCCGGAAGGCCTACAAGGACGACGTCCCGGTCATCGCCGTGGTCCGGGGACGGGCAGGCCCGCCCAGCGAGGATCCCTACAAGGTCGACGGGCTCTCGGGGGCGACCATCACCAGCCGTGGCGTCACGCACCTCGTGCAGTTCTGGCTCGGCGAGAACGGCTTCGAGCCCTACATCGATCGGCTCAGGAAGGAGGGCGCCTGATGGCCACCGGCAACCGCAAGATCCTCCTGGACCCGCTGTTCGACAACAACCCCATCGCGCTCCAGGTCCTCGGGATCTGCTCCGCGCTGGCGGTCACCACGAAGATGGAGACCTCCACCGTGATGAGCCTGGCGGTGATCGGGGTGCTCATCGGGTCCAACGTCTCCATCAGCCTGCTGCGGAACCTGATCCCGACGAACATCCGGATCATCACGCAGCTGACGATCATCGCCTCGCTGGTCATCGTCACCGATCAGCTGCTGAAGGCCTATCTCTACGATGTCTCCAAGCAGCTCTCGGTCTTCGTGGGGCTGATCATCACGAACTGCATCATCATGGGCCGCGCCGAGGCTTACGCGATGGCACACAAGCCGATCTCCAGCCTCATGGATGCCATCGGCAACGGCATGGGCTACGCCATCCTCCTGCTGATCACGGCCACGTTCCGGGAGGTGCTGGGCTCCGGGAAGTTCTTCGGGGTGCCGGTGCTGCCGCTGTACACCGAGGGCGGCTGGTACAACCCCAACGGCCTCATGGTCCTGTCCCCCGGGGCGTTCTTCATCATCGGCATGCTCATATGGGGCCTGCGCCAGTGGAAGCCGAACCAGAGGGAGGCGGAGTGACATGGAGCACCTCCTGAATCTCGCCGTCAAGTCCATCTTCATCGAGAACCTCGCCCTGGCGTTCTTCCTGGGGATGTGCTCGTTCATCGCCGTCTCCAAGAAGGTGGACACCGCCGTCGGGCTGGGCGGTGCGGTCATCTTCGTGATGGGGATGACGGTGCCGATGAACAACCTCCTGTACAACTACATGCTCAAGGAGGGGGCGCTGGGATGGCTGCACCCGAGCCTCGCAAGCTATGACCTGTCCTTCCTGAATTTCCTGACCTTCATCGGGACCATCGCCGCGGCGGTCCAGATCGTCGAGATGACCCTGGACCGGTACGCACCGGCGCTCTACGGGGCCCTGGGGGTGTTCCTGCCCCTGATCGCGGTGAACTGCGCCATCCTCGGTGCGTCGCTGTTCATGGTGGAGCGCGACTACGACCTGGCGGAGAGCGCGGTGTTCGGGCTGGGGTCCGGGATCGGGTGGGCCCTGGCGATCATCGGTCTCGCGGCGATCCGGGAGAAGCTGCACTACAGCAACGTGCCGGCGGGGCTCCGCGGACTCGGCCTCACGTTCATCATCACCGGCCTGATGGCCATCGGCTTCATGGCCTTCGCGGGGATCCAGCTATGATGACGGTTGTCCTCGGCGTGGCGATGTTCACCTTCGTCATCGTCTCCCTGGTCGTCGTGCTCATGGGCGCGCGGACCCGGCTCGTGGCCACTGGTGACGTCCAGATCGTCATCAACGACGACCCGACCAAGGCCCTGAAGACCGCCGCAGGAGGCACCCTCCTGGGGACGCTCTCCGCGAACAAGATCTTCATCCCGTCCGCCTGCGGTGGGAAGGGAAGCTGTGGCGTCTGCAAGGTGAACGTCACGGAGGGGGGCGGCGCGTTGCTCCCCACCGAGGCCAGCCACATCAATCGCGGCGAGGCGCGTGAAGGATGCAGGCTGTCCTGCCAGGTCAAGGTCAAGGGGGACATGAAGATCGAGCTGCCCCCGGAGGTGTTCTCGGTCCGTAAATGGCAGTGCAAGGTCCGCTCGAACCACAACGTGGCGACGTTCATCAAGGAGCTCGTCCTCGAGCTCCCCGCGGGGGAGGCGGTGCCGTTCCGGGCCGGCGGCTACATCCAGATCGAGGCGCCACCGCACATCGTGAAGTACGAGGACTTCGACATCGAGTCCGAGTACCGCGAGGACTGGGACAAGTTCAAGCTCTGGCGTTACGTTTCCAAGGTAGACGAGACCGTCACCCGGGCCTACTCGATGGCGAACTACCCCGAGGAGAAGGGGATCATCATGCTCAACGTCCGCGTGGCCTCACCGCCTCCGCGGGCTCCCGAGGGGACGCCTCCGGGGAAGATGTCCTCCTACATCTTCAACCTGAAGCCCGGGGACGAGGTCACGATCTCCGGGCCCTTCGGCGAGTTCTACGCCAAGGACACCCAGAACGAGATGCTGTACATCGGCGGCGGCGCGGGGATGGCGCCGATGCGCTCGCACATCTTCGACCTCTTCGAACGGCTGCACACGGAGCGGAAGGTGACCTTCTGGTACGGCGCCCGGAGCATGCGGGAGGCGTTCTATCAGGAGGACTTCGACAAGATCCAGGCGGAGAACGACAACTTCAAGTGGTACCTGGCCCTGTCGGAGCCCCTTCCCGAGGACAACTGGACCGGATACACGGGCTTCATCCACGAGGTCGTGTACGAGAACTACCTGAAGGACCATCCCGCCCCGGAGGACATCGAGTACTACCTCTGCGGCCCGCCCATGATGCTCGAGGCCTGCAAGAAGATGCTCGGCGATCTCGGCGTCGAGCCCGAGAACATCGCCTTCGACGACTTCGGCTGATGCGGGCGATCGCTGGGGTGCGGCGGGCCTTCACCGTCGCGGCGCTCTGCGCGCTGGCGGCGGCCTGTCGCCCGGGCGAGCCGGGGCCCCGCTCCTTCGAGTTCGCCGGTGCAACCATGGGGACGACCTACACCGTCAAGGTCGTCGCGGACGAACTCGGGGAGTCCCAGCGGGCCTCGCTGGACGGGGCGATCGTCGGTGAGCTGGACCGCGTCGTCCGGCTGATGTCGCATTACGAGGAGGCGTCGGAGCTCTCCCGGTTCAACCGGCACCAGGGTACCGACCCGTTCCCGATCTCTCCCGAGACCGCCGAGGTCTTCCGGTGGGCCCTGGAGATCGGCCGGCAGACGGAGGGCGCCCTGGATGTCACCGTCGGCCCGCTGGTGGACGCATGGGGGTTCGGGCCGCCCGGGCAGCCCCCCGAGCCCCCTGATGACGCGACGCTGCAGCGCCTGCTGGAGGCCACCGGCAACGAGCAGCTCACCCTCGACCTGGAGGCACCGAGCCTGGCCAAGGCCCGGCCGGAGCTCCGCTGCGACCTCTCTGCCGTCGCCAAGGGGTACGCGGTCGACCGGATCGCGGATCGCCTGCTGGCGATGGGGTACGGGCGGTTCCTGGTGGAGGTCGGCGGCGAGCTCCGCGTGGAGGGGCGCAACGAGTCGGGGGATCCGTGGCAGCTCGCGGTGGAGCGTCCCCAGGAGTCGGGACGATCTGTGTTCCGGATGGTGCCGATGCTCTCGGGTGCGATGGCGACCTCCGGCGACTACCGGAATTACCGCGAGATCGACGGCGAGCGGGTATCGCACATCATCGATCCCCGCACCGGTCACCCGGTGGGCCACCGCCTCGCCTCGGTGAGCGTGATCGACCCGCTCTGCGTCCGCGCCGACGGGTTCGCGACGGCGCTGCTGGTGCTCGGCCCGGACGAGGGCTTCCGGCTCGCCGAGGAGCTGGGCCTTCCCGCGTTATTCCTGGTCCGCCAGGCGGACGGCAGCTTCCGCCAGCGTGCCACGCTCCGGTTCGAGGAGCTGGCGCCGCTGGAGGACACGGACCGCCACGCCGCAGCGCTAGAATGATCTCCAATGGGCACGCTTCTTCTCACCCTCGGGATCTTCGCCGGCTGCATGGCCATCATGGCGGTCGGTGTGATCCTCTCGAATCGCTGCCTGCGGGGCTCCTGCGGGGGCCCGGCGGCGGAGGGGCCCGACGGCGAGCCCCTCTGGTGCGACAACTGCCCCAACCGGCCGAAGGACTGAGTGAGGCTGAGTGGGGTCGGACCGTGGCAACCTACTGATAGGCTTGCAATTCCGTCCAAGAAAAGGCCTTCTGGACGGCTTGGAAGCCCCATTTGGGCCCCGAAATGGGGCCTCTAACCGGCGCGACCTTCTTCCGGGTGGTCGTTAGAGCGGCCATTTCGGGGTCGAAACGACCGCTCTAAGACGCTGGGCCCCCCCGGATTTCCGCGAAAGTCGTTTGGACGCAGATAAATCCCGCGGTCCGACCCGCGGAGGTTCAGTTGCCGGCGACGACGTGGGCGACGTCGATGCCGGTGATGAGGAAGTCGATCTTGCCGTCCGCGTTCACGTCGCCGACCGGCAGAGCGTCGAAGCCGAGCTGGGCGCCGGGGACGGTCCCCGTCATCGTGCGGATGAGGTTGCCCTTCGCTCCGCCGAAGAGGTAGGCCTTTCCACCCTGGAAGGCCGCCGAGCTCTCCAGGTAGGCGGCGACGAACAGGTCCGCGTGGCCATCGCCGTCGACATCTCCGGCGCCGCGCCCGATCCCGAATCCATCTCCCTCGGCTTCCGCGTTGAACACGTGGAGGCGGCGCTGGTCCGCACCGGAGAACACGTACGCACGGCCGCCGTTCTCGTCGGAGAAGTCGCCGACGAAGATGTCCCCGACGCCGTCGGCGTCCACGTCGCCCGCATCATGGACGAAGAAGTAGCCCATCCCCCCATCCGTGCCGATCGGCTTCAGGGTGTCCCGCAGGCTGCCGTCGGCGCCGGCGATCACGAAGGTGCGGCCGTTCCCCTGCGCCCCGGCCCCGATACCGCCGGCGGCCTGTTCGGGAACCCCGTCGCCGTCGAGGTCATCCAGCCCCGACACGCCGGCGCCGACGAACTCGTTCTGCTCGGCGCCCGTGTAGGTCCACAGAAGCGTCCCGTCGTGGGCCGAGAACACGTGCGCCTGGCCCAGGTTGGCCTTGTGTCCCTGCGAGAACAGGGGCGCGCCGACCACCAGGTCCGCCCGCCCGTCGCCGTTCACGTCGCCGGCCTTGTTCAGGTCGAAGCCGAAGAGCGTCCGGTCCGTCGGCCCGGCGATGTCGGCGATGACGGAATGGTCGGCCCCCGACAGGACCAGCACCCGGCCCGGCTGCGGGCCCGGAGCACCCAGGAGCGCCGGACCGCCGACGGCGTAGTCGGGCACGCCGTCCAGGTCCACGTCACCGATCCCGGCCACGCTGTATCCGAGCCGGTTGAAGGAGGCGCCGGCCACCGTGTGGAGCAGGGTCCCGTCCGCGCCGGAGTAGATGAAGGCGGCTCCGGCAGCGGGGCCGCCGAGGCTGCTCAGATGGGCGGTCACGGCGAAGTCGGGCACGCCGTCGCCACTCACGTCCCCGAGGGCGGCTCCGGCCCAGCCGAACCCCTCACCGGGGGTTGCCGGGGAGAGCGTGTACAGAACGTTGACATCCGACTCGAGGAACTGGGCGCCCACCGGCACGATGGCCAGGCCGAGGCAGGTGACCGCCGAGAGAAGCACGGCGGCGGCTCCACGGGTACCGCTTCGATCGGTTCGCATTTCCTTCCTCCTTTTCGGAATGTGAAGACAGCTCGAACCTCGTGCGAGGACAACCCCGGATCGCCGCCCCATTCCATGAGCGGGACCTGAATTCCGTCTGATTCCGGCATGAGCCGGGAACAACCTGTGCCCCGGACGGTTGGATCCCCCCATGAGCGGGTCGCCGTTCCGGGATCGACGAAGGGATCCGACCGGCAATGCCGGGACGCAGGCGCGGACGACGGGCGGGAGCCCGGCCGGCCGCCTGCGCTTCGGGCCGTTCACGTTCGATCCCCGGACCGGGGAGCTGACCCGGGACGGCGCACCGGCCCGCCTTGCGGCGCAGCCGGCCCGCGTGCTGGGGGTGCTGCTCCGTCGCCCGGGAACCCTGGTCAGCCGGGAGTCCATCCAGGAGGAGCTGTGGGGGGCGGAGACCTTCGTGGACTTCGACCAGGGGATCAACCACTGCATCCGCCGGATCCGCGCCGCCCTCGGCGACCGCGCGGGAGGCGCGCGCTATCTCGAGACGGTCCCCCGCAAGGGGTACCGCTTCGTGGCGCCCGTGGATTGGATCGACCCCCCGGCGGCACCCCCGGTGAAGAGCCCGGTCCTCGCCGCCGCGCGCTGGTCCGGCGCCGGGATCCTGGGAATCGTGATCCTCGCAGCACTGCTGGCCTTTGCCCTTGGCTCTCGCTCCAGCGGAGGGGCTGCCGGTTCCCTGCCCCGTCTCGTGGTCCTTCCCTTCATCGACCTCGGCGAGCAACCCGCCGACGCACGGATCGGCCACGCTCTCACGGAGGAGCTGATCGCCCGGCTCGGGCGGCAGTACTCGGGCCGTCTCGGGGTCATCGCGCGAACCTCCTCCATGCGGTACGCGGAGCCGACCCGCACCGTGGCCGAGATCCGTCGCGAGCTCGACGTCGACTACGTGCTGGAGGGGAGCATTCAGCGGTCGGGCGGGACCCTGCGGGTCACCGCGCAGCTCATCCGTGCCTCCGACGAGGTCCATCTCTGGGCCGGCAACTACGATCGCGCCGCCGTGGACCTGCTCAAGGTGCAGCAGGACATCGCCCGGAAGATCGCCCGGGCGCTGGTGCTGAACATCCTCCCGCCCGAGGACCGTCAGGTTCCTGCCGCGTCCACCTCGCCGGAGGTCTATGAGCTCTACCTGCGCGGCCGTACCCTTCTCGGCGCGGGGAGGTACGCGGAGGCGACGCCGGTGCTGGAAGGGGCGGCCCGGGCGGACCCGGGCTTTGCCCCGGTGCACGCGGCGCTCTCCATCGCCTACCGTGTGGGCTCGGACCCCTATCCCGTGCGGATGGAGCGGGCGCGGGACGCCGCGGAGCGGGCTCTGGCGCTGGACGAGACCCAGGCGGAGGCGCACCTATCGCTGGCGGAGCTGCGGTTCTACTACGATCATGACCGGGAGGCCGCCCGCCGTTCCTTCGAGCGGGCCCTCGCCGCGCATCCGGGCTATGCGGAGGCGCATCAGTCCTTTGCCGCCTACTACTCCGTTCTCGGCCGCCACGAGGAGGCGCTTGCAGAGGTCCGGGCGGCGCAGGCCCTCGATCCGCTCTCGCCGTCCGTCAACGGTGACGTGGGCTGGTACTACTTCTTCGCCCGCCGGTACGACGATGCGATCCGCGAGAGCCTGCGCACACTCGAGATCGCACCGGGGGACTACTGGGCGAACCGCTGTCTGCTGCTCTCGTACCTGCAGCTCGGGCGCATGGACGCGGGTGCGGCGCAGGCGCGCGGCGAGATGGAGGCCGGGGATGCCGGGGCCCGGATCCCGGACGGGGCCGCACCGGAGGAGATCCTCGCCAGCTACCTGGACTGGGATCTGGAGCGCAAGGAGCGAGCGGTCGCGAACGCCGAGGCCAGCCCGACGAGCCTGGCGACGATCCACGTCTTGCGAGGCGAGAACGACCTGGCGATCGCGGCCCTCGAGCGGGCGACCGAGATACGGTCCGGCTGGATCCTCCCCTTCCTGGCCGTGCACCCGACGTTCGACCCGTTGCGGGGAGACCCTCGCTTCACCGCGATCCTGGAGCGCATCGAGAGCCGCTCCCATATCCAACGGTGACCGCGGGACCGGATCGCCGGCCGGACCCTCGCGGGACGGGACGTCGCCACAGCGCGGCGATCAGGGCACCAGCACCTGGAAAGAGACGTTGCCGGAGACCCCGGGGGGCATCGGGGAGGCGAAGCTCCAGCGAATGTGGGTGACCGGCAGGGTCTCGCTCCCGTCGAAGGTCCCGCCGCCGTCGTGGCTGAACTCGATGGTGGCCCCGGTCCCGCTGGCGCTACCGGCCACGTACACCGTCGGGGGCGGGATCGGATCCACCAGCGTGACCGTGTGGGCATCGGCGTTGCCATCGCTGGTGTAGCTCACCGTGTAGGTGATGACGTCCCCCGGGGCGGCGTCGCTCCGGTCGACCGACTTGACCAGCGTGATCCCCGGGCTCACCACCGTGAACACGTCCGTGACCGTGTCCCGGAACAGGGGCCCCCCGGCGGAGGAGGCGGTCACGGTCACCGTGGTCGTCTGCCCGTCGACGACTCCCGCCGGCACGGAGGGTACGGCGAGGACGGTCACCGCGCCGCCGGCGGGCAGCACCGCCGTGTTGGGGAGACCGTCTCCGGTGGTATCCGTCAGCAGGGTGTCGGCGGGTCCCAGGGCGCCGTCGCCATCGTCGAGGTAGAAGGAGACGCCGCCGGGCAGGAAATCCCCGGCCGCGGACCAGTCCAGGTCGATCCGGTCGTCGGACTGGCCGGTGTTCGTGACGAGGTGGGCCACCACGCCGAAGCCGCCGGGGACGACGGTGCCGGTGCCATCGGGCGTGATGCTCACGCCGCCCAGGCGCGTCGTTCCAATCCGGCCTCCCGGGCCGCCCATGTTGTCGTCGAGCTGTTGCGGGATGTTGCTGCTGTTCGACGAGGCCACGTGGAACTGGACCGGAGTGCCGTAGGCGACCCCTGCGTCCATCCAGGAGATACGCGTCTCCATGGCGAGGCCGTCGTCGGATCCTCCCTGCAGCGTCTCCAGGTCACGCACGAAACCGATCGTCCCCGGCATGTCCCAGCCGTCCGCGAAACCCTGCGGGTCGCCGAGGGGGTCGCCGGCGGCGGATACGGCGCCATAGCTGTAGAGCGTGATGTCGGTGCGGCGGTTGGAGCCCTTCCAGGAGACCCCGAGGACGGGCTCGCCGGACTGGAGCAGCCCGTCATCGCTGATGTCCAGGTAGAACCACCACCGTTGGATGTTCGCGGCGCTACCGACCCGCGCCACGTAGAAATAGAGGTAGGCGGGGTCGTAGGTCCACGCGAAGGTGGCCAGGTCACGACCGGTGGACTGCACCGGGGCATCCCGGTCGGCCAGGCCCGCCGCCGGACCGTCGTCTGAGCGCTGGAGGGGGTCCCCGAGGACGGCGGACCAGTCGCCCAGCTGCCCGTCGATGGTGATCGGCACGAGCACCTGGCCCGGGGCCGGGGAGCTCGCCGCCATCGCCACGATCGTTGCGGCTCCCGCGAAGATCCTCCTGATCCCAGCTCGCACGGACGCACCCCGACCCGGCCCCCATGCCGCTTCTCAATATAGGAAGCCGGTGGTCGGTTTTCAAACAGCGCCGGCGCCGGGAGAGGGCGGGGTGTCGCTCCCTGGACGGCGGCGCTGCCGCGGGCGCTCGCGATCACGCGGGACGGTAGCCTGAACCTCGGTCCCCCGGCGCCGTATGAGATCCGGGGATTCTTGACCCGACGAGGCCTCCCGGAAGTACAATCGGCGACTCTGTTGTGAACCAGGATCCGTAGGTTAGGGCGCCGGTCCGCCAGGGACCCGGCCGGAGGGCGGCGAGGATGTGGGATCTGATCTTCAACTGGTCCGAGCTGGCCCGGCAGGGCGCCGACGCCATCAGCTACTTCGTCATGGCGGCGGTCGGCACGATCCTCTTCGCCATCCGGCTCATCATGGCGCTGTTCTTCGGGGACGCCGACGTCGACATGGAGGTGGACGTCGACGCCGACTTCCACGGCGGATCGGATGCGTCCTTCACGCTCTTCTCCCTGCTCTCGGTGATGGCCTTCATCATGGGGACGGGCTGGATGGGCTTGGCCTGCCGGATCGACTGGGGCTTCGGCCGGGTGCCCTCGCTGCTGGCCGCCGTGGGGTTCGGGACCGCCATGATGTTCCTGGCCTCGGGTCTCATGTACATGACGCGCAAGCTGAACCGGACCGTCGTCTACGACGTCGGCACGGCCGTCGGCCGCACGGGACGCGTCTACCTGAACATCCCCGCCAACGGGAAGGGGAAGGGACAGGTGGAGGTGAGCGTCTCCGGGAGGAGGAAGATCCTCCCCGCGATCACCCATGGCAAGAGCCTGGCGGCCTTCACCGACGTGAAGGTCATCGAGGCGAGAGACGATGACACCTTGGTAGTCGAGCCGCTGGAATAGCTCCCGCCCGACGGGTGGGTTCGGAGGTGCCCATGTCCAGTTTCTTCAGCTTCGGCACGATCGGGGTCGTGTCCACGATCGTCCTGCTGGTCCTGTTCGTCCTCACGATGATCGTCCGGCAGTACCGGCGATGCCCATCGAACCGTGTCCTGGTGGTCTACGGGAAGGTCTCCGGGCAGCGGGCGGCCAAGTGCCTGCACGGCGGAGGGACCTTCATCGTGCCGCTGCTCCAGAACTACGAGTACCTGAACCTGGAGCCCAGCACCG
>JASFRI010000096.1:0-11763 GCA_050115015.1 Acidobacteriota bacterium | reverse complement strand
TGCCCATGCGGGCCAGCAGCTCCACGTCGAAGATCCACCGGGCCAGGAACGGGTCCCGGAACAACCCCCGCGTCCCCGGCCCCACCCGGAACAGCTTCGCCCCGCACTGGGTGTCGTACACCGGCAGCGCCAGGGTCACCGATACGGCGGTGGCGAAGACACGTCCCAGGTAGTGCCGGACGGCGCTGCGCTCGATCTCGCGGCCCAGCAGCTTCACCCGGGCTCCGAGAACGAGGTCCACCTCCGGGTCCTCCGCGAGGATCGCCTCGAGGTCGTCGAGCGCGTCCAGGGGCGTGGACAGGTCCGCGTCCAGGTAGCCCACGGCACGCGGCCCCTCCTCCAGCGCGAGGAGCACTCCGCGGCGCACGGCCTCGGCCTTTCCCCGGTTGCGCTCCAGCGTGAGGAAGCGCAGGCGCTCCGGCGCCCTGGCGGCCGTCCGTGCCAGCAGCTGCCCCGTGGCGTCCGTGCTGCCATCGTCGACGAACAGGAACGTGCGCCCGGCGTGGCGGGTCGCGTGCTCGACGAACCGATCCGCCGGGAGGCGGCGGGCCTCGTTGTAGCACGGGACCACGACCCAGGTCCCGGACATCAGGGCCGGGCCCGGACGCGATCCCGGAACAGGGTACGCCGACGTCCCAGAAATCCCTCCCGCGGCAAGCGCTCTCCCCTCACGGGGTCGTCCAGGGGACGATCTCCGCCTGCGGATTCTCTCATCGCGGGCGGGATGCTTCAACCGGCGGTGGGCCGGCTACCGGAGAGGGGGCGGGGGAAGGGGCGGGGACCCGCGCCCATCGACGCGGATCCCCGGGAAGGGCGACGACTACAGTGCCGCAGGGGCGGCGACGAAGGTGTGCGCCGCGGCGGCGTCCAGGGTGTAGCGGACGAAGAAGCCGCCGTTGGAGGCTCCCTGCTGGACCGCGGTGACCACGCTGCCGCCGATCGGCATCACGGTGACGATGGGCATGTTCGGGAACACCCCCTCGGGGAAGGTGATCTCGTACGTGTTGTCGTCGACGAGCTCGACGCCGAACTGATCGCTGTTGTTCTGGGCGGTGCCGTCCTCGTTCACGGCGCCGGCGACCACGACGGTGCCCGGCTCACCGGCCGGACCCTGCATCCCCATGGGTCCCTCGGGGCCCTGGGGGCCTTCGGGACCCTGTGGACCCTCGGGACCCTGGGGACCCTGCGGCCCTTCTATCCCCTGCGGCCCCTGAGGACCCTCCGGACCCTGAGGCCCCTCGGGACCCTGGGGGCCCTCCGGACCGACCGGGCCCACCGCCCCGATGGTCAGGTCGAACTCGTCGGACTGGCTCTGGCCCCGCCCGGCGGCGACGGTCAGCAGGTAGTCGCCGTCCGGGGGCAGGCCGACCTCGGAGAAGTCACAGGTGATGACCTGTGGATTGCCGTTCGTGTCGGCGTAGCAGAGATCCGTGATGTCCCCCATGAACGTCCGGTCGCCGAGGGCGACGAGCCAGCGGGGGCCGAAGTTGAAGTGCTCACCGGTGATGATGATGGCCTCGGTGTCGAAGTCGACGTAGACGGTGCCGATGCGCAGGTGTCCGCCTGGGCCGATACCGCCACCCTTCTTGGGCTCGGCCTGGAGCGACGGGACGGACATCAGCAGCGCCACCGCCGCCGCGAGGGCCGCCTTTCGGAACATGGGTCGTTTCATGCCGGGAACCTCCTGATCGGGGCAATTTCGCCCGGACACGCCCCGGGCGAGCTTGCGTTGGGTAGGGTGCAGCGAATGCCCTATTATACGCGGATCGTGGCGGATGGCAAGCCGATCGGCCCGCCGGACGGCCGATTTGCAGGGCGCCCCCTCGGAGGGCTGACCGGACGGGAGGAGGCGGCCGGGCTCAACGCTGCTGCAGTCGTCCGTCGGCTCCGAGCGCGAACCGCGCCGCCGTCCCCACCTCGCGGCCCCCGGCGCGGCTGAGAACGTACGGCCCGTCGATCGCGAAGGCCCGAGCCTCCGCGTCCCAGCTCGCCTCGGGGGCCTCGAGCCGCTCACCGGATGCGGTCTCGAGCAGGAAGTGGCCCTCCAGGAAGAGCTCGCCACGGCCCAGGTCCAGCGACGCCCCGGCGGCGGTCAGGGTGAAGCGGAGACGGCCCTCGCGTAGCGATTCGAACCGTAGACCCTGGATCTCGATGCCGGTGACCAGTCCTGCGTCGGATCGTTCCAGCACCTCCTCGAGCATCGGCTGCACGGAGGAAAGGGCCGACTCGGTCGGTTCGTCCTCGCCTGACGCCGTCGATCGCGCGTCCGTACGGATGCGCACTTCCCTCATCTCCACCTCTTTGAGTGGGTTGATCGCCAGCGGTCCGATCCGTCGCCGGCGATGCGTCATTTCCCCCACGTCAATCTCGAAGATGGGGACGCCGTCGCGGGTGAAGACATGATGGACATCGCGAAGGTGAAACCGATCGACTCGCGGCGGCAGATCGCCACCAGGCATGCCTCCGGATCCGGCACGGGGGGTTTCCCGCAGAGTCGGGATCAGGTAGACTGTGGCCACGACAATCCCCAGTGTGACCAGGATCAGCACGGCCCGGAGCCTTCTGCCCATTGTCCTGACTTGGCGGGTCATCCGGGCCGAGGATACAGGAGGAGCCATGCGCCGTCGAGCCGCCTGGATCGTGAGCCTCATCGTGCTGATGGGAAGCCCCATCCCCGGAGTGTCGGGGGAGGGGGCCGGGTCGCCGTATCTCTCCGTCGAGAGTGCTCACCTCCTGTACAGGACGGTCCTCGGGCAGGCCGCGGAGGCCCGGTCCGTCACCCTACGGAATTATGGGGATGCCCCCCTCGAATGGACCGCGAGCTCGAGCGAAGCCTGGCTCGATCCGTCGCCAACCGCCGGCACGCTCGGCCCGGGCGAGCAGACGACGATCACGGTCGGCGCGACATCGCATGCGGTATCCGCAGGCCAGTATCAGGCAATCCTGACCATCGAGGCGCCGGCATCGATCTGGAACCCGCAGGTGTCCATCCCTGCGCTGGAAGTCGTCCTGGAGGACACCTGCCGGGGAAAGCTGTTCGCCACCGACATCGTGGGTGCCGACGAGTGCTTCCTGGCGACGCTGGCCACCGCACCGACGGACCCGGAGGCGAACTTCTTCCGGACGTTCTCGCGGATCCTCAGGGTGTGCGAGGAGCAGGTGGACGGACCGAACCCGACGACCTTCACCGACAGCTGCAAGGAGATGCTCGACCAGTTCGGCTTTCCCGCCGCGGGAAGGAGTCTCTTCGGGTGGGAATCGGAGCCGCCGGACGTGCTTCCCGCGAACTCACCCCGTGGCGGAGAGGTCCAGGAGTTCCTTCGGACCGGCTTGATCGACGAGATGGCAGCCGCGATCGCCGAGAACCTCGTGAAGGTCCCCCTCGACTACACGACGCCGCTGAGTGCCGACGAAACGGCCGCCCTCTCCGGCTCGCCGTCGACCACCGTCCTCGACCTCGACTTCGGGGATGTCAAGGCCGCCGAGGCCGCGCTGCGTATCCTCGTGGGCAGCCTGCGGACCGGCTTGATCGCGTTCGACATGGACTTCGACATCGATGCCGCGACGATGGTGGACGTGGTGCTGCAGGCCGCACTGAACGCGGACCCCACGCTGCTGGCGCTCGCGCCGGATGGGGCGGCAATCCTGTCCCAGGCGCGGGACGACTTCCAGAACGGCATCCTGGCGTACTACTTCGCGTCCGCGTTCATCCGTTTCCTCGACGACGCGCTGCAGGACGACGACATCCTGGTGATCGATGACGCCGCCGAGGACCTGGAGGTCCGCACCACACTCGCCGAGGTGTACTGCTCCCTCGATGGATTCCCGCTCCTGCAGGTCAACCAGACGACGATCGACTGCAGCGGAGGCGGTTCGCCGACGATCAGCGGGGACGTCGTCGACCTGAGCCAGTTCTTCGGGAACCCAACGGACCTTCGCTCACTGTTGCCATCGTTCCAGTTTGACGCGGGATGCAAGAAGAACTGGGTGGACGATTCCACCGTGACACCCACATCGCCCTTTCCCGACCCGACCTTCGGGGGCGTCATGCCAAACCTGACCCAGCAGGAGCTGGTGGATGACTTCACCCTGAATGACGTGAAGGTCTTTCTCGATAGCTTCTACTCCGGCTTCTTCGCCCCTCCCGGCAACTCGACGTACGTCTACGCCTGGATCAGCAGCGAGAGCGAGCCCCTCGCGCCACCGGTCCAGCTGACGAGCGTCCAGTTCGAGAAGGGAACCGCGTTTCAGGTGCTCTTTCCAGGGCAGGGTCCCCCGCTGACCCAATGCGACGGCGGCTACACCACGATCCAGGTGATCTTCACGCCCCCTGGGACCGGGGGATTCCGCGATACGCTGGTCATCCGCAGCAACGACTCGGAGAATCCCGTGCAGCGTGTCGACGTGCGGGGATGTACCGGGAGCTTCCAGGACTGCGACGGCGACGGCATCGGCGACGGAACCGACAACTGTCCGGACACGGCGAACGGGGGGCAGTCCGACGCGGATCGGGACGGAAACGGGGATGCGTGCGATCCGTTGTTCGATCTGGGAGTGCTGCAGCTCGCGTCCGGAACTTCCGTGATCTCCCGAGGCACCCGCCTCTACTTCGACATCCGCCTCGTCAGCAACGCGTCCTTCGACGCGACGGCCAGTCTGGAGCTGAGCGTCAGGCTGCCGGACGGGAGCTCGAGAGCCCTCGCCGCCGGCGCGACCTGCCTGTCCTCGAATCCGCTGCCGCTCGTCGTCCACGCCGGCGAGGAGCAGGTCATTCCCTGTCACGCGGACGTTCCCCCGGGCGCGCCGCCGGGGACCTACCAGCTGCGAGCGACCGTGGGACCGGCGGGGAACCCGACGCTCTTCGAGGATTCCCTCGGAATCCAGGTGATCCCCTGAGAGGGGGGCCGACCTAGCGGGTGGCCGCCGCGGGGGCCGCCGCGACGACCTCGACGCTCGTCGTGGCGTGGGCGAAGACGAAGGCCCTCTCGTTGTTCCCCCCGGGGTCCACGGGAACGAGGAAGAACGACGGTCGGCCCGGCACGTAGGAGTTCGTGGTGCCGCAGATCACCTCTCCGTCCGTGAAGGTCACCTTCAGCTTCCGCCCCGGCTGGCGGGTGATACCCTCAGGCATCGCCTGTTTCCGGTGCTGCGGATCGCCCTCGAACGACCGGACGAAGAAGACCGCCTTGAGGTCCGAGGTGGATACCTCGGTGATCTTCCGGTCGTCCGCCGGATCCGCGACGTGGAAGGAGTCGCGCGTGGGCAGGAAATCGCAGGTGACGCCCTTCAGCACCCGCCCATCGAGGTACCGGACCACGACCTTGTTCGCCAGCATCGAATGCTCCCTTCCCGCCCGCCTTTCCGGGCGCCGGCCCCACTCCTTCCAATCTAGGGACGGATACCGGACCGGCGCAACACGCCTGCCCGTGTCGAAAACCGACCGGGTGTCCGAGGCCGAGCCCGCCCCCGCCTCCAGGGTCCGTCCTGCCGGTCTCCAGCACCTTCCCGGGCCTCCGGCGCGCTCCCGGGCGGTCCCGGGGCGGAGGGGGCCCGGCTTCCCGGGAGCCAGCGAGATCAGGCGTCGTCCCTCGACGAGGAGACGTCCTGGGCCCGCAGCAGGCCGGCCTCCCCCGCACCCCAGACGACCAGGCGCCCCAGGGGACCGAGAGCGTCTCGCAGGCCCCGCACCTGCACGGCGAGGGCCGGTTCGTTCGTGATCAGCCCGTCGACCCCGCGGCTCAGCATCACCGTCATCTGAACCGGATCGTCCACCGTCCAGACGTGGACCCGCATGCCACGACGGTGAGCGCTCCGGATGAGCGAGAAGCGGGCTGTCCGGGCATTCACGGCGAGGAAGTCCAGGTCCAGACGCGTGAGGTCCCCGACCGCGACCGTCGTCAGCAGGCCGTAGGTCCAGCCGGGCCGCAGCTGCCGCATCCTCTCGAGGCCGGCACGCTCGAGGGACATGATGACGATCTCCCCCACCATGTCGGCCTCCTCGACGATCCGGACGACGCTCGACTCGAGCTCCCGGTCATGTCCGTAGTACTTCAGCTCGATGAACACGCGGATCCGTCCGCGGGCGAGTTGCAGGACCTCCAGGAGGGTCGGCACCCGCTCCCCGGCGAAGGCGGGGTCGAAGTAGCGCCCGATGTCGATCGCCGCCAGCTCCTCGTCGCTGACCTCCCAGACCTTCGAGGGAACGCCCGATGTACGCATGAAGTCGCTGTCATGGACGACGACCACGGTCCCGTCCGCGTCCTCCTGGACGTCCAGCTCGATCCAGTCCGCACCGTCCCGGATGGCCCGCCCGAAGGCCGCCAGGCTGTTCTCCGGCGCATCGGCCGAGGCGCCGCGGTGGGCGATCACCATCGCATCCTCTTCGCGGTCCGCCGCCGCGAGGGCCAGATGGCCCAGGGACAGGACCAGCACCAGCGCACCGGTCGCTGCGGTGACGATCCACCAGCCCGCGATCCGGGGCGGTCGCCGCCTCCAAGATCCGCGCCCGGCGACGAACGGCCGTGCCGGCTCCGTCGCCTCCGCCAGACGGAGATACAGCCGGGCCGAGAGCAGCGCGAAGGACACCGTCCCCAGGACGTTGACGAGCAGCGCCGCCGCGCCTTGCAGCAGGAGGACGACGACGAGCACCGCCGCAAGCCACCAGAGGCTGTCCAGATCCGGGGGCTGGGACCATGCGCCGAGCCGACCGACCAGCCAGGACAGGCACCACGACAGTCCCGCCGTCCCGGTCGCCCAGAAGGCGAGGAGCCACGACAGGCGGCCCCGGCGCCCGGACGTCGCCCTTTCGCTGGCCCGCAGCGCCGCCCGGGCCGGCTGGCGTCGGGACACGATACCTGGAACGGCGAGGAGCCACGCCGCCAGCCGGCGCACCACGAGCACCCCGAGGATGCCGAGCAGCAAGAGGTCCAGGACGAGTGCGGCATGGAACTCCGGGGGCCGCCGTGCCATGTAGAAGTTGATGTCGTGCTTCCTCAGGAAGACGAGCTGGACTCCGCCCATCCCGGCGGCGAAGGGCACGGCCAGCAGCGCAAGTCGGACGACCATGCGGCCACCGAGCCTCACCAGGACGGGAAACCTGCCCGCGACGTGGAGCAGCGCGTCCAGCCAGGTGACACGCTGACCGCCGGCGGCCGCGAGGCCGATGGTCACCAGGACCCCCTGCTCGGCGAACAGGATGCCCAAGGAGACGGCTCCTACGATCACCAGCGCCGCGATGCCGGTGGGATGGATCAGGAACAGCGGGATCTGCTCGTCCTTCAGCACGCCGCCGGGCACCCCCATGAGGAAGATCCGCAGCAGCAGGCCGACCATCGGCGCCAGGACGACCACGGTGAGGGCCCGTGACAGCAAATCCGTCAGCACGAGCTGCCGCCAGGTGGCCCGGAGGTCCCCGAGCACGGCGGTGGCGATGTTCATCCCCGATCCACCTCGCAAGACGAAGGGCCGGCGTATCCGGTGCGCCGCCGGGGGTCGCGAACCGGCATCCTACCACGCCGCCGGGGGAGGCACCCGGACGCCACAGGCCCCCGGATCCATGACATAGCTAGCAACACTGCCGGCATGGGTTGCGATGAAGCTACGGGAAAACCGACTTCACCGGTTGTCTTTGCGCAAAAACGCGGTCTATTCTTTCAGTCGACGAATAGATAAGCAGGTAAAGCGATGGCCAGCGAACCGACGAAAGTTGGGCCACCGGACAGCCGCGCGGGACCAAACAGCACGCGGCTGTATCGCTTCCTGCGATACAGCCACATCTTCTGCGCGATCGCCCGGGAGACCCTCGATGGCCGGTACCTCTCCGAGGTAACCAGGGGCTCCCTCACCCTCCCCCAGTTCCACCTCCTCAGACTCGTCTCCCAGGATGGCCACAGCCACGTCGGCACCATTGCCGAGTGTCTGGGCGTCAGCCCACCCTCGATCAGCATGAACATCGACAAGCTCGAGCGCCTCGAGCTGGCGTCGCGTCACACCGACGAGACGGACCGGAGGGCGACGCTGCTCGAGGTGAGCGATCGGGGGCGCGAGGTCGTCGGCGACTACGACGCGCTGGTGAAAGACCGCGTCTCCGCCATCCTCGCGGACTTCGAGCCGGAGGAGATCGACCAGCTCAACGCGCTGCTGGAGCGAATCATCGCCTCGTTCCTGATCGCGGAGCCCCCGACCGGCAAGTCCTGCCTGCGCTGCGCCGCCTACGGGGCGCAGCCGTGCCCCGTGGATCGAGTGCTGCAGAACTGCTCCTACAAGAGGCTTCGCATGCCCTGTTGCCAGGCGGAAGCAACCAAAGAGGTGACCCCGTGAAGACCGGTTCCCAGCCGAGATACTGGAGACGCCCCCTGGACGCGGACGACATCCCGCGGACCCGGGGAATCGTCCACATCCGCGAGGAGCGCTGCAAGGGCTGCTCCTACTGCGTCGACTTCTGTCCCCGCGACGTGCTCAAGCTCTCGGAGCGGTTCAACGCGAAGGGATACCACCCGCCGGACGTGTTGAACGCGACGGCCTGTACCGCCTGCCACCTGTGCGAGCTGCTGTGTCCCGAGTTCGCCATCACCGTCGAGGAGACCGTCTTCCAGGAGGTGGAACATGCATGCTGAGGCCGGCGTCGTCCTGACCGGAGCGCATTACCTCGACGGGGACCATGCCTGTGCGGAGGGCGCCGTGGCCGCCGGCTGCCGCTTCTTCGCGGGCTACCCCATCACCCCGTCCACCGAGATCGCCGAGCGGGTGGCCAGGCGCTTTCCGAGGGTGGGCGGCGTCTTCCTGCAGATGGAGGACGAGATGGGAGCCATGGCGGCGGTACTCGGAGCCGTCTGGGGGGGCGCCCGCGCGATGACCTGCACCTCCGGCCCGGGTTTCTCGCTGATGATGGAGAACCTCGGCCTCGGCGTGATGATGGAGACCCCCTGCGTCCTCGTGAACGTCCAGCGGGGGGGGCCCTCCACCGGACTGCCCACCATGGTCGGCCAGGCGGACGTGATGCAGGCCCGCTGGGGTTCGCACGGCGACTACGAGATCATCGCCCTGGCCCCCAACTCCCCGCAGGAGTCGTTCGATCTCACCATCGACGCGTTCAACCTCTCGGAGCGCTACCGGGTTCCCACGCTGGTGATGATGGACGAATGCGTCGGTCACATGACCGAGAAGGTGATCATCCCGCCGGCCGAGGAGATCGGGGTGGTCCCGCGGCGACTCACGAAGCGGCCGCCGGGCGAGTACCTGCCCTACAAGCCGGACGCGGACCTGGTTCCCGAGATGGTCGCCGCCGGGGAGGGCTACCGGATCCACAGCACCGGCCTGACCCACGACGAGCGTGGCTACCCCCTGATGACCGCGGATTGCCAGAGCAAGCTCGTGCCGCGCCTCGTGGACAAGATCAAGAAGAACGCCGCCGACATCATCCGGTGCGAGGAGAGCAACCTGGAGGATGCCGAGGCCGTGGTGATCTCCTACGGGATCACCTCACGGGTGGCCCGCGCGGCCATCCAGAAGGCCCGCGCCAAGGGGATGGCCATCGGGGAGCTGCGGCTGATCACGATCTGGCCGTTCCCGGAGGCGAAGATCCGGGAGCTGGCGGGGAAGGTCCGGGGCTTCGTGGTTCCGGAGATCAACCTCGGGCAGATCTCTCTCGAGGTCGAGCGCTGTGCCGCCGGGGCCGCCCGTACGCGCCACGTCCCTCACGCGGGAGGCTGGGTCCACGACCCGGAGGACATCTATCAGGCTCTGGTGGAGGTGACGTCATGAGCCAGGCAGCAGTGCAGATCAAGAACCGGACGTCGTATCCCGGCGAGAATCTCCTGCGCACCGACCGGCTACCGCACATCTGGTGTCCGGAGTGCGGGATCGGCACGGCGGTCTCCTGCTTCACCGCGGCGCTGACCCGCCTGGCCCTGGACCCCGACCGGGTCGCCATCGTGTCAGGGATCGGCTGCACCGGACGCGTCGCCGGCTACATGAAGCTGGATTCGTTCCACACCACCCACGGGAGGGCGATCCCCTTCGCCACGGGACTGAAGATGGCCAACCCCCTCCTGAAGGTGGTGGTCTTCAGCGGCGACGGTGACCTCATCTCCATCGGGGGAAACCACTTCATCCACGCGGCCCGCCGTAACGTCGACATGACGATCATCTGTGTCAACAACTTCAACTACGCGATGACCGGCGGCCAGGTGGGGCCGACCACCCCCCTGGAGGCGCTGAGCACGACGACGCCGTACGGGAACTACGAGCATCCCTTCAACCTGCCGGGGCTGGCTGCCAGCTGCGGCGCGGTCTACGTGGCCCGCTGGACCACGCTGCACGCCCGACGACTGATCCGGTCCCTCGAGGAGGCGCTGGCAAAACGGGGGTTCTCCTTCGTGGAGGTGCTGAGCCCCTGCCCCACGCTCTACACCCGGCGGAACAAGCTGGGCTCGGGGCTCGACATGATGCACCGCTTCAGGGATGCCTGCGACGTGCGCAACGGCGCATCCGTCCAGGAGGTCGACATCGGCTTCAAGGGTCGGATCACCCTGGGCAAGTTCGTGGACGTGGAGAAGCCCACGCTGGAGGACACGCTCGATCGGAGCATGAGGGCCGCGCTGGGCGAGGACTACACGAAGATCGACGTCATGCAGACCATTCGCTCGGATCGACGGGCGCTGCGCGACACGTAGAAGGTGGAGACCTGACGATGGCGACAACCGAGATCCGGATCAGCGGCTTCGGCGGCCAGGGAGTCATCCTCGCGGCGTACGTGCTGGGCAAGGCCTACGCGGTGGTCGAGGGCCGTCACGCCACCTTGAACCAGAGCTTCGGGCCGGAGGCGCGCGGCAGCGCGTGCAGCGCACAACTGATCCTGTCCGAGGAACCCATCATGTACCCCTACGTCCGCGGCCTGGACATCCTCGTCTCGATGTCGCAGGACGCCTACCACAGTTTCATCGACCAGGTGCGGCCCGGTGGCCTCGTCCTGATCGATGAATCGCTGGTCACGCCGCGGCCGCCGGACGGTTTGCGGCTGCTGGGGGCGCCGGCCACGAGGACCGCCGAGGAGATCGGCAAGCGGATCATGGCCAACATGGTGATGGTCGGACTGTTCACCGCCGCCACGCGGCTCGTGGAACCGGAATCCGCGGAGGAGGCCATCCGCACGTCGGTGCCGTCGGGCACCCAGGACGTGAACCTCCGTGCCTTCCAGAGCGGTCTGGAAATGGGTCGAAAGCTGATGGGCCCGCGGGAGCTCGAGGAGGTGACCGCATGAGCGCGCCAGCCGCCGTTGCCGCAAGAGCCGCGAGGGTGTTCGAAGACCTGGAGGGACGGCGCCTGCTGGCCCCCACGGTGCAGCCCGAGCCGCTGCCCTTGCAGCGGATCAAGCCGGCCCCCTGCACCCAGGCCTGCCCGGCGGGGGTGCAGGTAAAGGCCTACGTGTCCCTGATCGCCGAGAAACGGTTCGGGGAGGCGCTGGAGGTCATCCGGCGGCGCTGTCCGCTACCGGGGATCTGCGGCCGGGTCTGCGATCACCCCTGCGAGGCCGCCTGCCGGCGCGGCCGCAGCGAGGAGCCCGTGGCGATCCGGGCCCTGAAGCGGTTCGTCGCCGATCTGGAGCGGGACCTGCCCCTGCCCGCGCCGCCACCGACCCCGGATCGCCCGCAGCGGATCGCGGTGATCGGTTCGGGGCCCGCGGGCCTGACCGCCGCCTACGATCTGCGGCTGGCGGGCTTTCCGGTGACGATGTTCGAATCCGGCGGCGACCTGGGTGGGATG
>JASFRI010000095.1:0-11768 GCA_050115015.1 Acidobacteriota bacterium | reverse complement strand
TTGCACCTCCCCGGATGCGCCGCGCGTTCCGAACTCGTTCGCGGGACCGTTCTCCGAGGGGATCCCGAGCACGAGGTCGTCAAGGCCGTCCCCGTCGAAGTCCCCGGCGGCCCCCACGATGAGGTCCTGGTTCGCGCTGGTGCCCAGGATGTTGGTGACGGTCGCCGGCGGGAACTGCAGGCTGAGGAAGTCGATGCGCTCCGGCCCACCCGGAAGAACGGATACGATCCCGGCGGAGGAGAGGCCCGGGGGTGACGCTTCGGGCGAGCCGATCAGCAGGTCGCCGTACCCGTCGCCGTCCAGATCCGCGACACCCAGACTGGAGCCGGTCTCCGCCCCGGTGGCCAGGCCCGAGATGATCCCGACGCCCGGGGGAGGGGTCCGCAGGTCCACGTCGCCGTAGCGTGCCGGTCCGCCGTAAAGGACGTAGGCCACGCCGGCATCGAAGGTCCCGGTGCTGCCCCCCGAGCCTCCCAGGATCAGCTCGTCGTAGCCGTCGCCGTCGAGGTCGCCCGTGGCGGCAGACCGCAGGGCATCGTTCTCCCGTCCGTAGATCCGGATGACGTTGGCCGGCCGTGCGGGATCGGCCAGGTCGACGTCCGGAAGCACGTCCGGTCCGCCGTACACGACGACCACCTCTCCCGCGGAGGTCCGCAGGTTGTCGGGTCCCGATCCATAGGAAACGAGGATCAGGTCGTCATACCCATCCCCGTCGAGGTCTCCCGCCGCCAGATCCCGTCCCAGGTTGTCGAACGGGTCCGCGCCCCAGATCACGGACATGGGGATGGAGGGGGAGGCCAGATCGTAGTCCCCGGCAAAGATGAACAGGCGGCCGTACACGATGACCACCTCTCCGTTGGCGTCCCCGGCGTTCGTCGAGCCGTCCGCGTTCCAAGCGGCCGCGACGATCTCCTCGAAGCCGTCGCCGTTCAGGTCCGCGGCGACCACGGCCTTGCCCAGCTCGTCCCCGGGATCGACTCCGTGGAACGTCCCGAAGTACACGTCCGGTGGAGGTGCATTGAGATCGATCGATCCGGTAAGGGCGTCGTTCCCGATGAGCGCCACCACCGCCCCGGCGTCCGTTCGCATCCCCGCCGGACCGTCCGATCGTGCGAACCCGATCAGGATCTCGTCCTGGCCGTTACTGTCGGTATCGCCAGTGGCCACGTCCCAGCCGAACTGGTCCGAGAGCGACACCGGGTAGATGATCCCGATGGACCCCGGTGGGCTCGCCAGGTCCGCATCGGCCCAGCGGTCGGGAGTGCCGTAGCGGACCATCACCTCGCCGGTGAGCGGGTTGAAATCCGTGAGGCCGTAGGCCTGGTAGGTGCCGACGATGAGATCGTCCAGGCCGTCACCGTTCAGGTCTCCGGCGGCAGAGGTGCTCCCGAACCGGTCCAGCATATCGGCCCCGTAGATGAGGGGCCGGCCGGCGTCCTTCGCCAGCTCGATCTCGCGGATCGGCCGCAGGCTCAGCGTCAGGCGCTGCTCGAAGAAGTAGCCGCCACCGGCGACGATCTGCATCTCCAGGGGGATCTCCCACGAGCAGGGGCGCGTGGCGGCGACCTGGATCTCGAAGGTCGTCGTGCTCCCGGTCAGGGTCTCGAAGGCCGAGATGTCGGGCCACGTGGCGACCTTGCCGGTCACCTCGACGTCGGGATGATCGGTCACCTCCGCCAGCTGTCCGTAGACCCCCTGGGCATTCTGGTTGCCGGCGTTGTAGAGGTAGACTCGGATCTCCGCGGTCTCTCCGGGCTGAAGGGCGAGATCGCCGTTGCCGGTGGCGGTATCGTCGATCTCCCAGCCCGCGATCCGCAGGTCGGGGGCCTGGGCCTCGACGGATTCGGACCCGGGGTCGGGGACCGGCTCGCCCGGGACGGGGTCGACTGCGGCGGCAGCCAGCGCCAGCAGCAGGACGGTGGTTCGAGAGCACCGGTGCCTCATGGGCGTGATCTCCCCTCTCCGCGCCGGCGGATCTCCCGGCGCGGCGTTCGCGTTCGGGCTTTTTCAGGATTGCCGTGCTATCCGTGGAATATACCGCGGATCCCCGCTGCTGCAGGGGAATCGGGCCACGAAACCGCCCCATCCGCGCCAACGCCGGGCCTGGAGGACGCGCCGGCACGCTGCGAGGCGGTGGCGCGATGAACAGCGGTAAACAACAGAGGAGCCGAGGCTTGTGCGCGGTGCCGGCCCCCCGCGCTCAGGTCTCCGCCTTGAGCGCGGGCAGCAGGGGCGTTCGCAGCACCTGGCGGACGGCGGCGACGCTGGAGAGCAGGCCCACCGCCAGGACGGCGGCGAGCGTCATCCCCAGGGAGGCCCAGGGGATCGCCGCGCCGGTGGCGAAGAGGTGCGGCGCCACGGCGATCAGGGCGGAGCCGCCTCCGAGGGCGACCCCCAGCAGCAGCAGGAAGGCGTTCTCGACCAGGACCATCCAGGCGAGCCGCGGCTTGCGGAAGCCGAACGCCCGCAGCGTCGCCAGCTCGCTCCGGCGCTCCAGGACGTTGCGGACCATGATCACCCCGAGGCCGAGGGTGCCGAGCAGCAGGCCCAGGCCGCCGAGGGCCACGAAGGTGGAGATGTAGGTGTTCTGCACCTGCTCGAAGGCGGCCAGCATCTCGGCGGTCGGGGTGACGTCGAACCCGAAGTCGGCCAGGTCGGACTCCAGTGCCTCCGACACCGCGCGCGGATCGGCGTTCCCGGTGTCGATCAGGAACACCCGGTTGCCACCGCGGCTCGGGAAGTGGGCGAGGAACGCATCCTCCGCGATCAGCAAGTCGCTCTGGAAGATGCTCTTCTGGAACAGGCCGACCAGTCGCAGCCGGATCTCCTGGCCCGCCTCGTCCTCCAGCACGAGGTCCTTGCCGAGACCGAGGTGGAGGATCCACTGCACCGAGTTTGCATCGCCGAAGGCAGGGAGCACGCCCGGCTCCATCTCCCGGTGCAGGAGCTCCCAGGGGTTCTCCGCGCCGCCCGCGGTCGCACTGAACGTGAAGCCGCCGCGCTCGATCTGCTGCTCCGGGACGCCGAGGATGCGCGGGCGCTTCGGGCGGTAGAGGTTCAGACAGCTGGCGTCGTCGCCGGGGAGCAGCCGGAACGGGGTCACCTCCACGTCGTCCAGCAGCGCATCGTCGCCGGCGAGGCCGAGCTCGAAGCGGCCGTCGCGGGTGGTGAGGCTGTGGTAGAGCGGGATGTCCGAGCGGGCCATCAGGGCGTAGCCGCCGGCCCCGGAGCTCCGGTCGGTGGGCTTCTCCACGTAGTCGTGGCGGTTCGCGGCGGCGGCGACGATGACGAAGCAGGCGCATGCCACCATGGCGGCGCTGAGCTGGCTGCGCCCCGGGGAGAGGGCGCTGTTGCGGGCGGCCAGGGCCGCCAGCACGCCGCGCCCAGGCCGGACCGGGCGGCGGCGCCGGGCACGCCGGCACCACAGGGCGAAGAACGACAGGCCGGATACGAGGAACAGGGAACCGGCGCCGAAGAACAGGCCGGCGGAGGATGCCACGCCGGTCGCCGCGGCGGCGGCGACGAGCGCGAGCCCCAGGGCGAGGCCGCCGATCGCCAGGCCCTTCGCCGTCCAGCCGGCGGCCCGGGGCCGGCGGGTGGGGCGCATCGAGCCCGCCAGCAGGCCGGTGGTGGACAGCTTCCCGAGCCGCCGGACCGTCCCCTGGATCGAGAGCGCGACGACCGCCAGGGCGACGAGCCAACCCACCGCCAGGCTGACCGGCGAGACGTGCAGGAACAGCAGCGAGGTCCCCACCGCTGGCTTCCACAGCGTGCGCAGACCCAGCATCATGAGTCCTGCGTAGCCGACGCCGCCGGCGGTGCCGAGGAGCGCTCCCACCGCCCCGACCAGGAGCCCCTCCGCCAGGAAGCGCCGGCGCACGGCCCGTGGCGGGTAGCCCACCGCGAGGAGCAGCCCCACCTCCCGCGCCCGCTGCTCCACCCCGAGCCGGAACAGCAGGGCCACGAGCAGGGCGGCGGAGACGATCAGGAACATGCTGAAGGCGAGGAAGAGCTGGCTGAAGTCCGTCGCGCCGGAGGAGGCGTCGAGGCTCTCCGACCGCAGGGGGACGAGACGGTATCCGAAGCGAGCCGGGTCCGCCGTCGCGAGGAGGGACGACTCCAGGTGGGCGGCGGCCTGCGGGACGTCCATGCCGTCGGGTGGGGCCACCTGGATCGCCGTCACGGTCCCGAAACGGTTCGACCAGAGACGGCGCCCGGCGGCCGCGGAGAGGAAAGCCTTCGGCGTACCCCGGTGGTCGTCCCAGTACTGCTCGTCCCGCGGACGGATCCGGTCCAGCTCCACCGGGAACGGGGGGTCCCATGCGGACATGTCCGCAGCGTCGCCGATGCCGGGATAGCTCGGCGTCAGGTCCGGATCGGCACCCATCCCCTCCATCCGGACGATACCTCGCACCCGGAACCGGGCCGCCTCCTCGCGCATGGCCTCGGTGTCCTGCACGACGTAGTACTCGAGGCGCACCTCGTCGCCGATTCTCGCCCCCAGATCCCGGGCCGTCCAGGTGTTCAGCAGGATCTCGTCCTCCGCCAGCGCCGGTGCGGGGCTGCCGTCCTGGAGGCGGAGGCTCTCGAAGGGCGCCGGCACGGGAAGCTCCACCGCCGTCACCATGGAGTAGGGGACCATCCGGTCCCCGAGCCGGATGGCGTTGGCAAGGTAGGTCTGGAACGGGAGCGCGTCGGCCCCGTCCACCGGCGCCAGGTCCCGCACCGCCTCGTCGACGGCCGCCTCCGAAGAGGAGCGCAGCACGAACTCCCGGCTCTGGACCGCCACGTAGGACGGGGCCTGCACCAGGAAGAGCCCGAGGTCGTCCAGCTGGAAGTTCTCCCGCAGGTGCTCCGGCGCGATGGTCGTCGCGGACAGGACGGCGTTGACACGCCCCCGTTGGTCCAGGGAGCGCTGCAGCGCACCGAGATCCACGAAGGCATTGAAGGGAAGCCCCTGCTGGGCGGCCAGGCCGAACCGTCCCGGCCCTTCGTCGGGGATCACCCCGACGATCACGCCGCGGAAGGAACCCAGGACATGCTCGCGATCGCGGCGCCCCAGCAAGGTGTCCCGCGGCACATCGTCCCCCATGGGGAACGACAGCAGCATGCCGTCGCCCACGGCCGCGCCCAGCTCCGCCTGCAGCGACCGGTTCAGGATCACCGAGGCGAAGATCTGGCCCTCCTTCCGCGACAGGTCGAGCCCTTCCGGGAAGTCCGGGTAGAGGGCGGCGAAGCGCTCGTCCACGCCGAACACGGAGATGCCGGAGGCCCGGGCGCCGCTCCCGTCCAGGGTGGCGGTTCCGCGCAACAGGATCACCGGCGCCGCCGTCTCCCCCGCCGCCGCTCCGAGCCCCTCGCGGAAGAAGCGCTCCGACAGCAGTGCCTCCTGGATCCGTCCCAGCCGGTCCAGCGCCAGGTCCCGGAGGCTTCCCGTCACCGAGTCGCCGACCAGGAGCGCGCCGGTCAGGACCGCCGAGGCGACCCCGGCCCCCAGCAGGACCGCCAGGTTGACCTTCCAGAAGTGGATCAGGCTGCGGCGCAACGTCCGTCCACCAGGCGGAAGCGCTGCGGGAAGCGCGCCGCCAGTGCCTCGGCGTGGGTGACCGTGACCAGGATGTTGTTCTCCTCGCGGTGCAGCTCGAACAGCAGGTCGGCGACGGCGTCCGCGGATGTGGCGTCGAGGCTGCCGGTGGGCTCGTCGCACAGCAACAGCCGCGGTGCGTGGATCAGCGCCCGGGCCACCGCCGCCCGCTGCCGCTCGCCACCGGACAGCTCCGACGGAACGTGGTCCAGGCGATGCTCGAGTCCGACCTTCTCCAGGAGGACCCGGGCGCGCTTCTCCATGGCGCCGGCGTCCTCCTGCCGCGGGAAGGCCATCGTGGGCAGCAGCACGTTCTCGAGTACCGAGTACTGCGGCAGCAGGTGCGCGTCCTGGAACACGAAGCCGATGGTCCGGTTGCGAAACGCGGCGAGCTCGGGTTCCGGCAGGGTGTAGGGGTCGCGGCCGCCGATCTCGATGGTCCCCGCCGTCGGGGGCTCCAGGGTGCCGATGAGGTGGAGCAGCGTGCTCTTCCCCGAGCCCGACGGGCCGGTCACCGCGAGCGAGCTTCCCTCGGAGAGGGAGAAGGTGATGCCCTCCAGCACGTCGACGAGGTGGGGGCCGGTCTCGAAGCTCTTGCGGACGCCGACCACGTTGAGGGAGAACGGCGAGGCGGGGCTCATGGCACCTCCTCGGCCGGGACGAGATGCGCTGCGAGACTCTCCGGGATCGGGATCGCCTCGTAACCGCCGCCCGGCTTCTCGGCACAGCAGACCGAGACGGTTCTACCCGTGGCGACGGGCTCGCCGTCCCGGGTGAGGGTGAACTCGTAGGTCACCGTCCGGGAGCTGCGGGCGGCCACCCGAAGCCGGATCGCGACCTCGTCGCCGTAGCGGAGAGGTCTCCGGTACTCGCAGGAGGCGGACACCTTCGGCCAGCCCATCCGGCGGCCGTCCAGCTCGGAGAAGCTGGCACCCAGGGTCCGCAGGAACTCGTCCTCCGCGGTCTCGAGATAGGCGAAGAAGCGGGAGAAGTGCACGGTTCCGCCGGCGTCGGTGTCGGAGAACTCGACGCGGCGTCGGGTCACGAACTCGCTCATGGCCTCCTCAGGCGACCGCCCGCCGGGCGGCGCCGAACACCTCCAGGGTCGCCTCGGCCATCACCCGCTCGTTGAAGCGGGCCCGGACCGCCTCGCGCCCCGCCAGGCCGAGCTGTCGCCGCCGGACCGGATCGTCCCGCAGCGCTCGCAGGGCGGAGGCCAGGGCCTCCGCGCGGCCGGGCTCCACCAGCACGCCTCCGCCGGTGTGTTCGAGGATCTCGGGATACGCCCCGTGAGCCGGCTGCACCACCGGAACGGCGCTGGCCATGGCCTCGAGAGCGGGGATCCCCTTCGACTCCCGGTACACCGAGGGGACGGAGAAGACGTCCAGGCTCTGGAGGAACGCCAGCTTGCCCGCACGATCGACCTCGCCGAGGTACTCGAAGCGGTCGCCCAGCCCCCAGCCTCTCACCCGGGACCGTATGCTGTCCAGGTACCGCCGGTCCCGGGCCCCCAGGTAGCCGGCCGCCCGCAGACGCACGTGCTCGGGACCGACCTGCTCGGCGAGAAGGCGGAAGGCGTCCGCCAGATGGTGCAGCCCCTTTTCCGGGCAGATCCGGCTCAGGTAGCCGATGGTGAAAGGCTCCGCGGTGGGCCGGGACGGTGCCTCGAGGTGATCGTCCAGCCGGATCCCCAGGTGGACCACGTGCACCCGATCGCGCGGGACCTCCAGCATTCCGCTCATGTGGTCGGCATAGTACTCGGAGGTGGCGATGAACCCGTCCGCGTCCCTCGCCTTGCGGTGCAGCGTCTCCAGGACGCGGGAGCGGAACGGCTCCCGGAGCTCGTCCAGGAACAGGTCCTCTCCCTGCAGCGAGCAGATCACCGGGACGCCCAGCTCCCGGCGGATCGGCCCCGCCATCCCCAGCATCATCGAGTTCGTCAGGTGCACGACGTCCGGGCGATAGTCGTCCCGGAGCCAGGCCACCAGCTCGTCGAGCTCCCGTCGCTGGCGACCGTCCTCCCCCTCCAGGACCGAGAGGGTCAGGTCTCCCAGGTCCTCCGGGTCCACGGAGCTCCCGAGGCGCGACACCAGGTTCAGCAGCCAGGGCTGGTTCATGAGGCGGTCCAGGAACCGTGGCATGTGCCGGAAGAGCCCCGACTTCTGCTCCAGGTACACGCTGAGCGCGCCGTAGAACACGCGGTGCATGCTGACATCGCGGTCCTCGGTGCGCATCGGCGTGTACGTCGGCATCAGCGCGACCTCGTGGCCCCGATCGATCAGGCCCCTTGCCAGCGTGTTGTCGTGCATGCAGCTGCCGCAGTACATGCCGGCGGCCCCGGCGGAGATGTAGGCGATGCGCATCAGGAGCCTTCCGCCGGGCGCGAGGGGAAGAAGCGCTCCACCGTCGCCGCGGTGGGGGGGGCGGTCAGCAGCGAGACCACCACCATCGCGGCCGCCGACGCGGCGATGATCAGCGTCACCGGCATGACGCCCGTGCCGGCGAGGGTGTAGTTCGGGGTGTTCCGGCCCGCGAGGAACAGCCAGGTCCACAGCGCCGCGACGGCGAGGATCGCGGCCATGGCCCCGTGCTTCGTGCTCCGCCTCCAGAACAGGGCCGCCAGCACGACCGGGAAGAGGGCGGCGAATCCCGTGAACGACCAGATCCCCAGCTTGAAGATGCTCCGATCCGTGACGATCGAGATCACGAATGTCAGCAGGAGGATCGCCGCCACGAACAGGCGTCCCGCCAGGAGCACCTGCCGCTCGCTCATCCGGTCCTGGAAGCCGTAGTGCCGCACGATGTCCTGGGTGAACATCGTCCCCAGGGAGAGCACCTGGGAGTCCAGGGAGCTCATGCTGGCGGCGAAGACTCCGGCGGCCAGGAAGCCCACCAGGAACCCGGGAGCGTGCAGGTCGATCATCCGGATCAGGATCGAGTTCGCCTCCGGGCCACGGAGGCCCGGGAAGTCGATGTTCCCCAGGACGCCCATGACCACCATCGGAAGCCAGACGAAGGCGATGCACAGGGGCATGAGGGTGACGGTGTAGCGGAAGTGACTCGCCCTCTTCGCGGTGAGCCAGTGGGCGAAGATATGGGGGAACATGCCCATCGAGAGCGGCATGAACAGGTAGGTCAGGGAGTTGACGGGGGAGATCAGGCCCTCGCGGGCCAGCACCTCCGGCCGCACCTCCCCGAGGGTCGCCATCGCCGCCCCGAGGCCTCCCATCCGGTAGACGACGACGGCGACGGTAGTGGCGCCGAACACCATGAACACCAGCGTCTGGAACGTGTTCACCCGGGCCGTGCCCCGCATGCCGCTGTACAGGACGTAGGCCAGCACCACCACGGTGATCACGAGGTTGCCCACCCACAGCGGCGCCCCCGTCACCCCCTGGATGATCACCCCGCCGGCCATCACCCCGATGAGGATGTAGGGGACCAGGAGGGCCACCAGGACGAGGAACAGCAGCAGGCCCACCCGGTCCGACTCCCAGCGCGCCCGGAAGAACTCGACCTGGGTGACGAAGCCGTGCCGCTTGCCCAGCGCCCACAGCCGGGTGCCCACGAAGAAGGTGGTGGCCGGGATGAGCAGCGCCGAGATGGACGCCATCTTGGCGAAGGTCCCGATCCCGGTGTGGTACGCCTCCCCGGAGGCCCCTAGGATCGTGAACGAGGTCATGTTCGTGCCGAACAGGGACATGAGAAGGACGAAGGGCCCGATGGTCCGTCCCGCGACGAAGTAGTCCTCGCCGGTGGGCCGGGAGCCCCGGTGGCTGGCCAGGCCGATGGTCAGCACCGCCAGCAGGTAGACGGCCAGGACCGTGATGGTCATCCCCGCCCCTCGTCGTCGGGGAGGTCGACGGCCACCGGCCAGGCGAACCGGACCAGCAGCGCCATCAGGATCGCCGCGGCGATGCAGTAGAACACGTGGTAGGTGAGGCCGACGGGAAGCCCCAGCACGAGGCGCCGATCGTCCCAGAACCACAGGTCGTTGTGGAGCAACAGCAGGGCCGCCAGCGCCGCGTACAGCAGACCTCGGATCCGGGGCGACGTCGACCGGCTCATCCCTGTCCGGCCAGCCGCAGCGGGGCGTAGTCCGGGTCCCCGCTCGCGGCCTCGAGGGCCGCAGTCAGCCGGGCCGGGGACCTCCGGAAGACGTTGCCGATCAGGAGGTGGGTGAGGTCCTCGTCGATGCCCGGGTGCTCCTTCAGGAACCGGCCGAAGCTGAAGCCGCGATCGTAGTAGGCGTAGACCAGGCGGCGGAGGGCCTCCATCCCGGCGACGTACTCCGGGCCGTGACGGCCGAGGGCGGCGGCGGAGGTGTCCCCGCTCTCCAGCGCGGCGAGGATCGAGTCGGCGGCCATCTCCCCGGACTTGAGCGCCAGGAACACGCCGGAGGAATAGATGGGATCCAGGAAGCCGAAGGCGTCCCCCGCCAGGACCCAGCCGTCCCCGGCGATGCGGCGGGAGATGTACGAGAAGTCCTTCACGGCCTGCACCGGGGCCACCCGCCGGGCGTCCCGCAGCCGAGGCTGCAGCGCCGGACAGATGTCGAGCTGCCGGTGGAACATGTCCAGCTGGTCGGCGGAGCGATCGCCCAGCAGGTAGTCGATGGGGCCGACCACGCCGATGCTGACGAGGTCTCCCGGGAGGGGGATGAACCAGAACCAGGAATCGGCGTTCTCGGTGTGGAAGATGAGGGTGGCGCCCGCGTCGATCCCCTCCCCGCGGACGGCCCCCGCGTACCGTGTGAACAGCGCCGCGTGCTTCAGCCGGGGATCCCAGACGGTGAGATCGAACTTCCGGGACAGGAGGGCGCTCTGGCCGGTGGCATCGACGAAGACAGAGCAGCCGACCTCCCGGGATTCGCCGCCGTCCGGGGCCACGTGGACGCCGACGACCCGCTCCCCCTCCAGGACCACGTCCCGCACCGCCGTGCGTTGCCGGACCTCCGCCCCTGCCTCCGCGGCGCGCTCGAGCATCATGCGGTCGAACGCCGCCCGGTCGATCTGCCAGGTGGTGGCGGCGTCGTGCGCCTCGACGTCGGCGAAGTAGAATGGCTTGCCGGCGCGGCCCTCGGCGTTGAAGAACTGGACGCTTGCCTTCCGGGGCGCCCCCAGCCGGTCCATCCGGTCCAGGACCCCAAGGCGGCGCAGGGTCCAGTAGGTCGCCGGCATCAGGGACTCGCCGATCTTGAAGCGGGGGAACTCCTCCCGCTCCAGGAGGAGCACCCGGCGGCCGGCCTCGGCCACCAGGATCGCGGCGGTGCAGCCGGCCGGTCCGGCGCCGGCCACGATCACGTCGTAGCGGGTATCCATGTCGTTTCCATCCATGATGAGGTTTCCGTGGCGCGGCTCAGAACTGCATCTGGAGCGTCCCGTAGAACGTCCGCCCCGGCCCGGGGATCACGGACCCCTCGGCGCCGGTCCGTGCGTCGTAGAACCCGCGGGTGAAGAACTCCTCCTCCGTCAGGTTCTTCCCGTTGATCTGGATCTCGTAGCGGCCGAAGCGGAAGAATAGCGCTGCATCCACGAGCACGTAGTCGTCCAGGGCGAAGGTGTTGTCCTCGGCGATGAACTGCTCGCCGACGTAGCGGCCGCCCACGCCGTAGCCCACGCCGTTGTTGAACCGCTGGCTGACCCACAGGTTCCCCAGGTGCTCGGGGACGTACGCGGGCTGGTTCCCGGTCCGGTCCACGGTCCCGTAGATCGGCCGGCCGAGGAAGTCCGTACCGACGACGGCCGTCTGGAAGAACGAGGTGAACTCGGCATCCGTGTAGGCGTAGTTCGCGAAGACCCGCAGCCCCGGGATCGGCTCGATGGCAAAATCCCACTCCACGCCGCGGGAGCGCTGGTCGCCGGACTGCTGCGTGAACCCGTTGGCGTCGGGGACGGGGATGTTCTCCCGGTCGAGCTGGTAGACCGCGACGGTGGTCTGCAGACGGCCCCTGAGGGCTTCGACCTTGTAGCCCACCTCGTACTGGGTCCCCTCCTCGGGCTGCGGGTCCGGGTCCGAGACCCGGATCGACGGGGGCGCGAAGGACTGCGAGGCGCTTGCGTAGAGGCTCTGGTCCTCAGCGGGGTTGAACACGACGCCGAGCATCGGGCTCCAGTCCGTATCGTTCCGGTTGTCCTCGAAGGGCGTTCCTGTGCCGTCGATCCCGGTCTCGTCGAGACGGATG
>JASFRI010000094.1:0-11773 GCA_050115015.1 Acidobacteriota bacterium | reverse complement strand
ACGCGGGGGCGCGGAGTTCTTCAGCAGCCTGCTAGAGGTCCGGCCGAAACGTCCGGTGCCGTCCGTCACGGACGCCATGGGCCCGGATTCGAGGCGCGGCGATGCAGGCGATGCTCCATGCCTCCAGTTCGGGGGGATGCACCGTCGAGACGCGCCAGCGCTTCGTCACTCGTCGCGGGCGGAGACGGAGCGGCGTCGCTCGACGGTCGGGGGCGCCGTGCCGTCCCCCTCCCTGGCCAGGGGGAGGGTGAAGGTGAACAGGCTGCCCCCCTCCGCGGGCGCCTCCGCGCGGATCGTGCAGCCGTGAACCTGGAGGATCTGGCGCACGATGGCCAGTCCCAGGCCGCTCCCCTCCACCTGGCGCCCGGGCTCCGATTTGACGCGGTAGTAGCGATCGAAGATGCGCTCGAGGTCCTCCGGGGGGATGCCACGCCCCGTATCCCGGACCGCCACCCGGGCGAAGCCGCGCCGGCTCGGCTGCACCTCCACCCGCACCTCGCCCCCCGGACGGTTGAACTTGATCCCGTTGCTGACGAGGTTCAGCAGGACCTGGCCGACGCCCTCCCGGTCCGCGCGGATCACCGGGTCCCCGCCGGGGTAGTCGGCCTCGAGTCGCACCGAGGCGCGATCCGCGACGTCACCCATCAGCAGGAGGATCTCCGAGATCAGCGGCTTCAGCGGGAAGCTGGCGAGCTTGAGCTCCATCAGGCCACCCTCGGTGCGGGAGAACTCCAGCAGGTTATCGATGAGCCCGATGAGGCGATCGATGTTCTTCAGGGAGATCTCCAGCCCACGCCGCTGTTCGTCGGTGACCGGACCGATCTTCCCCTTCAGGATCATCTCCGTGTAGCCGCGTATCGACACGAGGGGCGTCTGCAGCTCGTGGGAGACGTTTGCCAGCAGGTTCGACCGCATCTCGTCGAGCTGCCGCAGGCCCCGGTTCACGCGGTGGAGCTCCGCGGTCCGGCCCTCGAGATCCCGGTTCACCCGCTCGAGCTCACGGTTCGCCTGCTCGAGGATCTCCCTGCGGGCCTGCATGACCTCGTGGTCCCGCCGCAGGCGGCTTTCGGCGTTCGCTTGTGCCGTCACGTCCCGCACGGCGATCACCCGGCCCCCGGCACCGGAGGGATCCAGCGGAGCGGCATGAACCTCGAACGTGCGCCGCGGCTCCGACGGGGACTCGAACCGCTCCGACCGCCGCGCGCCGGGGAGGTCGCGAATGCTCGCCGTCAAGGAGCGGAATGCCTCCGGCAGCAGCCCCCGGGTGACGAGAGCCTGGACGATCTCGTCCTCGCGCCAGCCCTCCACCTCGTGGCGCGATCGGTCGAGGAGATCAGCCAGGGCGCGGTTGGCGAACACCACCCGTCGCTCACCACCCCGCGGCTCCAGGGCCACGATGGCATCCGAGGCCGCGTCCAGGGTGGCGTCAAGTCGTCGGTGCGCGTCGGTGAGCAGCCGCTCGAACCGGCGCCGCTCCCCCTCGTCCCGCACGACCAGGAGCACCGTGCCGTCCTCGCGGCGGGTGAGGCTTGCGCGGGTCTCGACCGGGTGCATGGAGTCGGCCCTCACCAGGCGGAGGTCGAACGGTGCTCCATCCTCCCCCCCGCCCCGAAGCCGCTCTGCCAGGACGAGAACGTCGGAGGGCGCGACATGTCGCTTGAGAGGTGTGCCGACCAGCTCCTCCACCCCCAGCCCGAGGAGGGCGGCGAACGCCGGGTTCGCCGACTCGATGTTCCCGTCCCGGACCGTGATCAGGCCGTCGCGCATCCCCTCGGCCAGCGCCCGGAAGCGCTCCCGGGTCCGGGCCAGATCCTCCCGCAGTTTCCGGTCCCGGCCCGCGTCCCGCGCGAGAAGCACATAACCGCCTCGACCCCCGCGGCCGGCGAGGGTCAGCTCCACGACGCGGCCCTCCTGCCCTTCCCGGGAGAGCTCCACCTCCAGCGTCGCCCCCTCTCCCTGCAGCGACGCCCGGGCCAGCATCGGCGCCAGACTCTCCCAAGAAGCCGGCGTCAACAGGCGGCGCAGGGCGATGCCCCGCATCTCCTCCTCGGGCACCCCCAGGACCGCCCGTCCGTCTCCCGCGACGAGCTCCAGCCGGGCAGTGGCATCCGTGACGAGTACCGCCCCGCCGCGGAGCCGCGCGGTCAGCGACTCCACTGCCGCACGGCCAGCCTGGCGCTCCTCCCCCCGGCGCCGCAGCTCGTCCAGCGCCCGCTCGGTCTCCGGCATCGCGGGCTTCGAGTCGTCCCCTGCCGTCGGTTTTCCCTGCGCCGCGAGCCGCAGCCGCTCCCCCAGGCGCCGGTCCTCGCGCCGACGCTTCGCCTCCGAGGAGCCGCCGATCAGGCCCCCCACCCCTCCCACCGCGAGGGCAAGGCCCGCGGGCCACAGGAGCCCGCCGGGGGGGCCCGGCAGCTCGAGGCGCACCTGCAGGGCCGCCGCGGGGATGGGCCGGGTGGCGCTCAGCGCCGGGGATGGCCCCGGCCCGGCGGCGGGAACCTGGAGGATGCGCGTGCCCTCCGGGGAGAGCAGGACGGCCCGCGCGTCCTCCTGGTCGGCCAGGATGCGCTCCCACCCGGGCCGGACACCCCCCAGGTCCCACGAGGTGATCAGCGACACCGGAGGGCGCAACGCCGGTGGTGCCACCAGCCCCTCGCGCACCAGCAGGCTGCCCGCCGTTGCTCCCGGGTTCCAGGCGACCCCCTCCGCGGGCGCCCCGCGGGCCCAGGCGGGCGAGCTCCCCTCGCGCCAGGCCTCGGCGGCGAGGACGATGCTGCCCTGCCCGTCCACCAGGGCGGCGGCACGCAGGACCTCCGGGTATGCGCGACGCAGGCGTACCAGGGGATCGCGGGTGGCGTCGGGGGACGCACCCGCCAGCAGGGCCTGCTGGAGCGGACCGGCGACGAGCCGCGTCGCCTCCCGGCGTCCCTGGATCCACGCCGACGCCTCGCCGGCGAGCGCCTCGCCGAGCCGCTCTCCGCGGGCAGGCCCGCCGGCGGCCCGCCGGTATCCCTCCTGCAGGCCCAGGACCAGGAGGAACGCCACCGCCCCCACGGCAACCCCGAGCTGCAGACCCTTTCGTACGGACGGGCTCACCGGTTCCCCCTGCCGGGGCCCGGGCGCATCAGGCGACACGAAGGGATCATGCGGGGTTTATACGATGAAAACCCGCTCCCTGCAAGGGTTTTGGCGCCAGCGGCCGCGCTCAGGGGGCGAGCTCCGGACCCGGGCGGGAGAACAGGTAACCCTGTGCGAAGTCGGTCCCGCACTCCCGCAGCGTCGCCACCTCCTGCTCGGTCTCGACGCCTTCCCCCACGACCCGGGCGCCGATGTTCCGGGCCACCTGGGTCAGCGACCGCAGGAGATCCTGGGAGACCAGGTTCGACTGGATGTTGTGCACCAGGGAGACGTCGAGCTTCAGGAAATCCGGACGCATCTCGGCGATCGCCTGCAGGCCGGTGAGGCCGGTGCCGATGTCGTCCAGGGCCACCCCGAGCCCCATCCGGCGGAGGCCCGCGACCCGATGGGCCAGACGTTCCCGGTCCTCGACCCGGCCACGCTCCGTGATCTCGATGACGACGTCGGAGGGCTCGAGGCCGGCCCGCCGGATCCACTCGGCGGGGTTCCATCCCCCGGAATCGTCCGCCAGCAGGGTGGCCGGCAGGGCGTTGACGAACAGCTTCCGACCCGGCTCGAGTCGAGAGGCTCCGAGGATCGCCCGGCGCTGGCACAGGGCGTCGAGCTCCCCCGCCAGCCCGAGCCGCTCGCCAAGGTCGAACATTGCCCGCGGATCCCGGAACACCCCGCCCTCGGGGCCCCGGCTGAGGGCCTCGTACCCGAGGATGCCCCCACCCTCCAGGGAGTGGATCGGCTGGAAGACGACGTGCACCTCGCCCTCGCGCAGGATGCGGCGGAGTTCCTCCTCCAGCCGGCTGCGCTGCCGGTCCGCGGTCCGGGCCCCGCTCGCCCGCTCCACGGCCCGGTAGACCAGCCGCTCGAAGCGATGGAAGGGATCCTCCACCAGCGTTGCCTGCCCCACCCGGAAGCGCGGTCGCGGCGTCATGGAGCGGAACGCCTCGCCCCGGAACGTCGCCTCCAGCCGCTCCCGGACGGCGGGGACGAGACCCTCCATCCAGCCCGGTGTGATCTCGGCGCCACGGGGATCCGACGGCAGAAACACCACGAAGCGCTCGGCACCGACGCCGTCCGGCGCCACGATCGCCGCGTCCGGGAAGAGGCTGCCCCGGAGGCCCGTGAGCGTTGCCGCGATCCGGCGCAGGACGTCGTCGAACACCTGCCAGCCGTAGATCGACTCGACCTGGCTGAGCTCCCCCACGCTCACCACCAGGATGCCCATCCGGCGCGCCTTCTCGAAGTGGGCGCGCAGCTGGCCGAACACCGCGTGGTACGAGGAGAGTTCCGTGTTCCGGTCGTAGAGGGCCGACTGCAGCTTCAGCAGATCCGTCCGCAGGCGGTAGTAGTCCTCGGGGGTGAGGCGTCTTGGCATGACGATCGCTGCCCCTCAGACCGGAGCGGCACCGGCGTCGCCGCCGGCCTCCTCCAGGATGCGCTCCACGCGGCGGACCAGGTCGTCGTGCTCGAAGGGCTTCGTGATGTAATCGGTCGCCCCCATCTGCATCCCCTGGAGCTTCTCCCGCAGGTCGTAACGAACCGAGAACATCGCCACCGGCGTCCGCCGGGTTCCGGAATCGGTTCGCAGCAGCCGCAGGGTCTCCCAGCCGTCCATGGCGTGCATGTTGATGTCGAGCAGGACGAGGTCCGGGGGATCCGCCAGGGCCGAACGCAGCGCCTCCTCGCCGGAGTTCGCCTGCTCCACCGCATACCCCGCACCGGCGAGGACGAGGGCTGTGAGCTCGGTCGTGTCGCGGTCATCGTCCACGACCAGGATCCGCTGCCTCGACGCCTCGCTCATCGGTTCTTCCGGCTCCATCGAGATGGAGGGCGTCGCGGTGCCCTCCGGGCCGGTGCCGGGAGCCCCCTCCCGGACCGGTTCAGCTATGATCCATCCGCCGGGCCCGCAGGAACCTGCCGACCCGGGCGCGCTCCTTCGCCGGCAGATCCACGAAGCGTACCCCGACGCCCGGCAGGAGGTGGGATCCCTCCTGGTCGGAGACCTGCCGGACCACCTCGCCGGTGGCCCGCACCTCCTCCGCTCCCTCCGGAAAGGGCAGCCGGAACCGGAGGGACAGTTTCTGCCCCAGCGGGATCGCCGGGTCCGCCTTCAGGAACATCCCGCCCTGGCTGAGGTCCTTCGAGAACAGGCTGCGGCCATCGTCCTCGACCCGCACGCGCAGCTGCACGGCGATACGATCCGCACCCCGCTCCGCGATGTTGACGTGCCGCCGGAGTACCTCCAGGAGGGCCTCCCGGCGGATCGGCTTGGCGACGATATCGTCCCCGCCGGCCGCGGCCATCTTGTGCAGGTCCGGATCCGCGGCGACGAAGATGACCGGGATGCGGCTGGTCTTTGGGTCCGACTTCAGGGCCTTGCAGGCCGCGTAGCCGTCCATCTCGGGCATCACCACATCCAGCAGGATGGCGTCGGGCGGCCGGGACCGTACCTGTTCCAGCGCCTCCCGGCCGGTGCGGGCGATGGCGATCTCGCATCCGAAGCGTTTGAGGAAGGTCCGCTCGAGCTCCAGGAACAGCTCGACGTCGTCCACCAGCAAAATCCGCGTCATCTCTCCCCCGGCCGTCCCCGGAAGTCCGTCCGAGTAATGGCCCGCACCTTACCACGCATCCCGATGAACCGCAACGATGACGGCGGTTTCCATCGATCCGGGCGGCGGTTCAGGGGGCGCGGGGAGGAAGGACCGCCACGGCGCGGGAGAGCTCGTGCAGCCCCGCGTCCTCGGCCCAGGCGCGCCAGGCGACCGAGATCAGCAGGGCGACGGCCAGGAGGGCGAGGAGCCATCCGAGAAGCCGTCCGCGCCGCCGGACCGCGGGCCGCAGCTCGGCCTTTCCCCGGCGATCGAGCACCCGGGTCACGGAACGCTCGAGCTCTCCCAGGGGGAAGGGCTTGCTGAGATAATCGGAGATCCCGCGGTTCACGGCCCGGACCATCAGGTCCAGGCTCGTCTGCCCGGTGACCATCAGGACGGCCACGCCCGGATGCGTCTCCCGCAGGCGCCGGGTCAGCTCGATGCCGTCCATCCGCGGCATGGCCAGGTCCGTGACGACCATGTCGTAGCTGGCGGTCCGGAAGCGCTCGAGCGCCTCGATGCCGTCCCTGGCGTGGTCCGGATCGTGCCCGAGAGCGGCGATGGAGGCGCACAGCACCTCCCGCGTCCCCGCCTCGTCCTCCACCACCAGCACCCGGGCCATCGGCGGCTCAGGCCTGCGCCTGGGACTGCGAGGCCTCGCGGTTCTTGAGGGGGATGCCCAGGCGCTTCATCTTCTCGATGAGGGTGGTCCGCTTGATGTTCAGCAGCCGCGCCGCCCGGGTCTTCGTCCAGTTGGAGCTCTCCAGGGCCTGGTAGACCAGGCGTCCCTCGAAGTCCGACAGCACCCGGTCCAGGGAGATGCCGCCCTCGTCGATCCGGACCGCGGGCATGACCATCTGGTCCGTCTGCTGGACCTCCTCCGGCAGATCGCTGAGCTCCAGGACTTCCCTGTCTCCCGACAGCGCCAGCGCCCTCTCCACCACGTTCTCGAGCTGCCGGACGTTTCCGGGCCACGGATAGCTCATCAGACAGCGGATCGCCTCCTGACCGAAGCGTTTCGGCCCGGTCCCCATCTCGAGCCGGAACTTGTCGAGGAAGTGGCTCACGAGCAGCGGGATATCGTCGCGCCGGTCGCGAAGCCTCGGGAGGTGAATCTGGATCACGTTCAAGCGATAGAACAGGTCCTCCCGGAACTCGTTCTCCTGCATCGCCTTTCTGAGATCGGAGTTGGTGGCGGCGATGATCCGGACGTCGACGGTCCGGCGCTCCGTCGAGCCGAGAGGGGTGAACTCCCGCTCCTGCAGGACGCGGAGGAGCTTGACCTGCAGGTTAGGGCTCATGGTGCCCACCTCGTCGAGGAACAGGGAGCCGCCGTCCGCCTGCGCGAACCGGCCGGGCCGGGAGCTGACCGCGTCCGTGAACGCCCCACGCACGTGGCCGAACAGCTCGTCTTCCAGGAGATTGTCCGGCAGCGCCCCGCAGTTCACCGCGACGAAGGCCCCGTCCCTGCGGTCTGACCGATGGTGGAGCGCCCGGGCGATCAGCTCCTTCCCGGTCCCGTGCGCGCCGGTGATCAGGACGGTGCTCCGGGTGGGCGCGACGGTCTCGATCAGCCGGAAGATCTCGCGCATGTCCCGGTTCGACCCGATGATGTTCCGGTCCGAGAAGCGCTCCTCGATCTGGGTGCGCAGAGCCTGGTTCTCCGCCCGCAGCCGTCGCTGGTCCAGCGCTCGCTGGATGGACAGACGGAGCTCCTCGAAGTGCTCATTCCAGTTGTTGACGGGTTTCTCGAAGTAGTCATGGGCGCCGAGCTTCAGCGCCCGGACGGCCGATTCGATGCTCCCATGGGCCGTGAGCACCACCACGATGAGGTCCGGATAGAGCTCCAGCGCGCTCTGCAGCACCGCGAGGCCGTCCATCTCCGGCATCCGCTGGTCCACCAGCAGGACGTCGAAGACCTCGCTGCGGATGATCTCCAGGGCCTCGTGCCCGCTGCTCGCTCCGACGACGTCGTGTCCGAAGGAGAGCAACTGGGCGAGAAACACCTCGCGGATGGCGGCATCGTCGTCGACGAACAGGATCCGGGCAGGTTTCGTTTCCGGCGACACTTGGTCTCCCTAGTCCTGGTTGTAGATGCGGGGCGTCTCGGCGCGGAGCGTGGCCAGGGGCACGTGGATCTCCTCGCCGGTATGAAAGTCCCGGGTGGCGATGTGGCCGCGCTCCCGGTCCGCAGGATCGTAGAACTCCAGCATCTCCTGGTCGGCCCGCTCGCAGATCCTGTCCTGGATCGCCAGGATCCGGTCCGTCGTGCAGGGCAGCATGACCCGGAATGTGTCTCCGTCCCGCTCCACCGCCGGCTGGAAGCCCTCGTCCTCGAGCACGGCGCTGATGGACAGGGTGACCACCTCGAGCATCTGGCGCTGCTTGAGCTCCCCGTACTTCTGCAGGTGCACCGTGAGAGGTCTCGTGTCGAGCACGAAGGAGCATACGCCGCAGACCCCGCCCTCCCGGATCCGCGTCGATACGAGCTCGTCGATGCTCCCCCGGGGGGCCGCCTCCCCGCCGCGATGCTCCAGGAGGCGCTGCACCGCCTGCTCCAGGTCAGGGGCGTTGAACGGTTTCGTGATGTAGTCGTCCGCACCGCAATCGCGACCCCAGAAGATATCCTCCTGCTGGTTCTTCGCCGTCAAGAGGATGACGGGGATGTCGGCGGTCCGTGGGTCCGACTTGAACTGACGGCAGACCTGATAGCCGTTCTTCCGAGGCATCATGACGTCGAGGATGATGAGGTCCGGCCGATCGTGTTCCACGGAGGCGATCGCCTCCACGCCGTCGGCGGCGGCGGTGACGTCATAGCCCATCCACTCGAAGTTCATGCGCAGCACGCTCCGGATGTTCTCGCTATCGTCGACGACCAGGATCTTCGGGCTCACGACCCGGCCTCCTGGCCGACGAAGCGCGACGACAGCTCGGAGAGGAGCGCTGCCAGACGCTGCGTTCCGTCCCCGACGATCTTCAGCAGCTTCGCATGCCGCTCCTCGATGGGCCCGACGCGACCGGAGAGCAGGAGGTCGCTTGCGCCCATGATCGAGGTCAACGGTGTGCGGAGATCGTGCGTGACGTGCGAGACGAACTGCTGCACCCGCTGCTGCACCACGGAGGAGGAGTCCAGCGCCTCCAGCGTGATCACGACGCCGCCGTCGGGGGCGGACGACGCGGTGGCCAGCACACCCCCGCTCCCCTCCCCGCCCTCGAAGGTCTCCACCTCCGTCTCCCCCGCCGCCAGGCAACGCTGTGACAGGGAGGCCAACCGCCGCGACATCCGGCCGGCATCCTCGAGCTGGGTCCCGCGGATCAGGTCCGCCACCCTCCGGCTGCGGAAACGCTCCTCTCCGTCGGGATCCAGCACGATCAAGCCCACGGCAATTCGATCCAGAATGCTGCTGTCGATGTTCCCGTCCACCGTCCTCTCCCAGGGCCGCCCCTCGGGACGCAGTCGTAAGATTGACGGTGGCACTGTCAGCAAGGTCCATACCACCGCTGGCACCGCACCCCGCAGAGGTGAACTTGAATCATTCCAGTGAGATAGGTTGCTGTGGGTTTTCCCCCCGCCGGGAGATCGCCAGAAAGTTGACACCCAGCGGAACCACTGCTGACACAGGATGTCAGCCGGTTGGCGGCCTCCGGGTGGCATGGACGTCCAGGTCCAGCCGCGCCCCGGACTCGATCTGCCAGATCGATGCGGTCCCGCTGCCCGACAGGCTCGAGCCCTGAACGGCATGGATCCGGCCGTCCACCTCGAAACCACCCTCGAAGCGGCCGGCCACCCAGAGTTCCCGGGCGGCGATCCGGTCACGGACCGCCCCCGCCGGCCCGATCTCCACCCTTCCGCCCACCTGGACGGCCCCGTCGAGCCGTCCGTTGACGACGAGATCCCCACCGCCCCGCACCTCCCCGACGAAGGCCGCCCGGGGGCCGATCTCCGAGACCGAGCCCGGCAGCCCGTCGCCGTTCGGCTTCCGGCGCTTTCCGGACTTGCGGCGTCGGAGGATCAAGGGAGCGTTCCCGCGGGGGTGGAGGCCGGCCACGGCGGCCGGGGCAAGCAGCTGGAGCGGGCAATGGGGATCGAACCCACGACCTTCAGCTTGGGAAGCTGACACTCTACCACTGAGTTATGCCCGCTCGGTCGGCAGAAGCGTAGCAGACGCGATCCGGGTAGTCAACGCATCGGCGCGGTCGATCCAGCCCCCGCCGAGCACCTCGTCCCCCCGGTAGAGGACCACCGCCTGGCCGGGGGTGATCGCCCGCTGCGGCTCGTCGAACTCGACCCGGAACCGCCCGCCGGCCCCGGGGAGGACCCGTGCCGCCGCCCCGTCGTGGCGATAGCGGATACGGGCGTGCGCGCGGAAGGGCGCCGGCTCCGACTCCGCGATCCAGTTGGCGCCCGAGGCCTCCAGGGCCGCCGCGTACTGCTCCTCCTCTCCCCCGACGGTCACCACGCGCCGCTCGGGATCGATCGCCAGCACGTAGAGCCGTCGCGAGGAGGCGATCCCGAGGCCGCGCCGCTGTCCGACGGTGAAACCGCTCACCCCCCCGTGGGGGGCGAGGCGCCGCCCCGAACGATCGACGATCCAGCCGGGCCGGTCGACCCGAGGAAGCCGGTCCCGGTAGGTGCCGGACCCCACGAAGCAGAGGTCGCGGCTCTCGGGCTTCTCGGCGGTGGGGATCCCGTGGGTCCGGGCCAGATCGCGGACCGCCGTCTTCCGAAGCTGCCCGAGGGGAAACACCGCGCGGGCCAGCTGCTCCTGCGTCAGGTCGAAGAGGAAATAGGACTGGTCGCGCGCGGCATCCACGGCCGCGCGAAGCCGGAAGCGTCCCCGGCCGGGCAGGAACTCCACGCGCGCGTAGTGCCCCGTGGCGACCCGATCCGCCCCCAGCAGGCCGGCGCGGTCGAGCAGGCGCCCGAACTTGAGCGCGGAGTTGCAGGGGATGCAGGGGATCGGCGTGCGCCCGCGGCGGTACTCGCCCTCGAAGTAGTCGAGCACGTGGCGGCGGAACTCGTCTTGGAAGCCCATCACGTAGTGCGGGATCCCGAGCCGGAGCGCCACGGCCCTCGCATCGCGCAGGTCATCGGGGGTGCAGCAGCTACCCATCCCTCCTCCCCCCGGTTCGACGTCGTAGAGCTGCATCGACAGGCCGACGACGTCCTCCCCCGCCTCCCGGGAGAGTGCCGCGGCAACGGAGCTGTCCACGCCACCGCTCATGGCGACGACGGTGCGGCCGCCGGCCCGTCCCCGGTCAGGCATCGGGGCTCGTCACGATGAACATCAGACGGCTCGTCCCGACGCGGAACTCCTCCTGGCTCTCGAGCTCCTCCGCCGTGATCCGCCGGTCCCCGACGAAGGTGCCGTTGGTGGAGTTCAGGTCACGCACGATGAAGCGGTCGCCGTAGACCTCCAGCACAGCGTGCCGCCGGGAGATCTCCGGATCGGCGAGGATCACGTCCGCGTCGCTGCGGCCGATGACCAGGCGCGGCTGCAGGACCGGGATCATCGTGCCCTGATCCGGGCCCGAGAGCACCGCCAGGCAGACCCGCCTTCCCTCGGGAAGGACCGCCACCCCCTCCGGCCCCGCGGCCTCCTCCCGGGAAGGGGCCGGCCCGGGCATGGACACCTCCAGGACCTCCTGACACGCGCGGCAGCGGACCCGCACGCGGGGCCTGCCCCGGAGCTGATCCTCGTCGACCTGGTAGGCCTTTCCGCAACCGCAGCGCACGATCATCGGACCACCCCGGCCGTGGCGCGCGCAGACGGTGCCACGCCGCCCGCGAACACCTCGAGGGTGCGATCGATCTCGTCGGGCCGGGTGCCGGGGCCCAGGCTGAAGCGCAGCGAGGCCCGGGCCAGATCCGCCGGGACCCCCATGGCCAGCAGCACCGGGGACGGCCGCATCGTGCCGATCGAGCAGGCGGAGCCCAGGGAGGCCGCGATCCCCTCGAGGTCCAGGCGCGCGAGCGCGAAGGGACCGTCGAGCCCCGGGAAGCCGATGCAGGTGGTGTTGGGAAGACGGGGCGCGCCGGCGCCGTGGACGAC
>JASFRI010000093.1:0-11810 GCA_050115015.1 Acidobacteriota bacterium | reverse complement strand
CGCCAGCGCCGCGTCGCCGCGACGGAAGGCCAGCGAGGCCAGGTCGAACCAGCCGGCGAAGCGCCGCGGCCGCAGGACGACGAGGCGCTCCAGCGCCGCCTCGGCCTCCGCGAGCTGGCCCATATCGGTGAGGAGCGCGGCCAGGTCCGCGAGGGGCGCCGGGTCCCGGGGGGAGAGGCGGACCGCGCAGTGCAGGGGCTCCAGTGCCTCGGCGTCACGCCCCAGTGATAGCAGGGAGGAGCCCTCGCCGTAGCAGGCGGACCCGAGCTCCAGCGCCGCCGCGCCCGGATGCGTCCGACGGAAGCCCTCGATCCGCCGCCGGGCCTCGTGGAACGCCTCCAGGGCCTCGGCCGGCCGATCGGCGTCGAGCCAGGAGTAGCCCACGAGGAGACGATCCTGGCCGGGCGCGTCGTCAGCCCGGGTCAGGTCGAGATGCATCGGCAGGGCGAGGACGGCGGCCGCCAGGACGAGGAGGGCGGCCCGCCCGAGCGCGCCGGCCCGCAGGCGGTCCAGCACCCCCACCAGCGTGGCCCCCGCCAGCACGAGGAGGACGGGGAGCGCCGGCAGCCGGAAGCGGGAGAAGTTGAAGAACAGCAGGACGCCGGCGAGGTAGGCCCCGGCCAGGAGATAGAGCGGCAGGAGCACCCGCCAGCGCCGGGCCTCCAGCCCGATCCCGACCAGCGCCAGGGGCGCCACGATGCCGAACGCCGGCAGCACACGGAGCAGCGGCACGAACTCCCGGAACACGTCGTAGGAGTAGTTGTCGGGCAATTCCCGGGCGTTCCAGAACAGCGCCAGCTTCCGGAACTCCAGGCGCAGCCAGCGGACCGGGTCCGCCGCGATGGCGGCCAGCCCCTCCCGGAACCAGTACCGGGAGGACTCGCCGCGGGTCAGGGGACGGCCGGCCCGCCGGGCCGCCTCGTCCCGGAAGTCCTGGTGCTCCCACGCGGGGGCGGGGCGCACGAAGGGCGGGGGGAGGTAGGCGCCGTTCGCCGCCTCGTAGTTGCCGATGTAGAACACCTCGCCGCCGCCGGAGGTGACCAGGACCGGCTCGCCGGAGACCGCCAGGTTTCGCAGGGTCACCGGTGCCACCACCAGGGCGGCGCCGAGGCCGATCCCCGCGGCGGCGGCCCAGCCCCGGCGTGACCGCAGGCCCGCCTCGATCACGGCCCAGGCCGCCAGGACCGGGACCAGGAGCAGCGAGTTGGCCCGCACCAGGGCGAGCAGGCCCAGGGCGGCACCGGCCCCCAGCGCCCAGGCCGTGCCCCCCCTTCGCCAGCGCAGCACGGCCAGGAGCGCCGCGGTCGCCAGCACGTAGTTGAGGAAGCTCTTCATCACCTGCCCCTCGTAGAACAGGAAGGGCCCGTAGACCGCGGCGAGCAGGCCGGCCGCCAGCCCCACGCGGCGCCCCAGGGTCAGGGAGCCCACCAGGCCGATCCCGGTGCAGGCGGCGACGCCGAGGCCGAGCTGGAGGACGCGCAGCAGCAGGAGCCGCTCGCCGAGGACGGCGAAGAACGCCCCGAGGAGGTAGGGGTAGAGGGGGGACTGCTCGAAGACGCCGTGACCGATCCAGTCGCCGGCGGCGATCCGGCGCCCCCACTCGACGTAGTAGAGGGGGTCCAGGTGCAGGTAGTCGAAGAGCGGGGTGGCGCGGACGAGGGCGAAGTACACGGCGCGCATCGCCGCGGCGGCGGCGACGATCAGGGACAGGTCTCGGGGGCGCAGGGGCTCGGGCTGGTCCGGACCGGTCATGGCGCGATCCCGGCGGACCCGGAGAACCTCAGTCCCGCCGCTCCGCCTGGAACTCGGCGAGGTAGTCGGCGTTGACGAGCACCTGCCGCGGCTTGGCTCCCTCCTGGGGCCCGACGATGCCGTCGGCCTCCAGCATGTCCATCAGGCGGCCGGCGCGGGCGAACCCCAGCCGCAGCCGCCGCTGGAGCTGGGACGTCGAGGCGAGGCCGGACTCGATGACCACCCGCACCGCCTGGTCATACATGACGTCACGCTCGCCGTCCACGGAGCCCGGCCCGGCCTCCTCCCGCTCGTCGGCGGTGACCGATTCGTCGTAATCGGGGCGCGCCGCCTCGCGGAGGTGCTGCGCCAGGCGGACCGACTCGACCTCGGAGATGTAGGGGCCGTGGACGCGCACCAGCCGGCTGGAGCGCGGGGGGATGAACAGCATGTCCCCCATGCCCAGGAGCTTCTCGGCCCCGTTGCCGTCGATGATCGTGCGGGAGTCCACCTTCGAGGTCACCCGCAGCGCCATCCGGGACGGGAGGTTGGCCTTGATCACGCCGGTGATCACGTCCACCGACGGCCGCTGGGTAGAGAGGATGAGGTGGACGCCCACGGCCCGGGCCATCTGGGCGAGGCGCATGATCGACTCCTCCACCTCCCGGGCCGCGGTCAGCATCAGATCGGCGAGCTCGTCGATGATCACGACGATGTAGGGGATCGGCTCGAGGGGGTTGCCGGCGGCGTCGGTCTTCGGCGTCTTGCCCCTCCGCACGGTCTTGTTGAACTGCCCGATGCTGCGGACCGAGACGCCCGCCAGCAGCTTGTAGCGCCGCTCCATCTCCCGGACCGCCCAGCGCAGCGCGTTGCTGGCCTTCTTCGCCTCGGTCACCACCGGGGTGATCAGGTGGGGGATGTCCTCGTAGACGCCGAGCTCGAGGCGCTTGGTGTCCACCATGATGAACTTCACGTCCTCGGGGTTCGAGGAGTAGAGGATGCTGGTGATCAGGGCGTTCAGGGTGACGCTCTTCCCCGAGCCCGTGGAGCCCGCCACCAGCAGGTGGGGCATCTCGGCCAGGTCGCCGACCAGGGGAGCGCCGTGGATCCCCTTTCCCAGCGCCATGCGCAGCTTCGACGTGCTCTCCTGGAACTCGCGGGACGCCAGCAGCTCCCGCAGGGAGATCGTCTCGCGCTGCCGGTTCGGCACCTCGATCCCCACGGTGGACTTGCCGGGGATGCGGTCGATGCGGATCGACTCCGCCCGCAGGGCCAGGCACAGATCGTCCACGAGGGCGATCACGCGGGAGTACTTCACGCCGGGCTCGGGACGGAACTCGAAGGTGGTCACCACGGGGCCGGGATGCACCTCCACCACCTCGCCGGCGACGCCGAACTCCGCGGAGCGCTCCACGATGACCTGGGCCTTCTCCTCGAGGTCGCGGCGGTCGACCGGGGCGCGCTCCTCCGGAGGATCCAGCAGGTCGAGGGGAGGCAGCAGCCCGGAGGTGGCGCGAGCGGCCGTGCGCTTTCGCGAGGGCGCCGCCTCGAACTCCAGGCGCGGCTGCACCGCTTCGGGGGCGGGCTCGTCCGCCGGGGGCGCCGGCCCGGCGGGTCGGGATGACGGTGCCGCGGCCTTCTCGCGCGCCTCCCTCGCCGCCCGCTGCCGGGCGTGCTTCCGGAGCACCTCCCGCCGCTGGCGCTCCTTCCGCCGGGCCTCCAGGTGGCGGGAGACCGCGGCGGAGGCGGCGCCCACCCAGCGGCGGCCCCCCGCCGCCGTCGAGAGCGCCACGCCCCGCAGCGACAGCCGGGTGGCCCCGAGGATGCCCAGCAGGATGGCCAGGACCGCCAGCACCCCGGCCCCGCCCAGGTTCAGGTGCGGCACCAGGAGGGCGGCGAGCCCGGACCCGAGGATGCCGCCGGCCGGAATGGCGCCGCCGCCGAGGTGCACGGTCCCCAGGCCCAGGTGGAACAGGAGGGAGAGCCCGCCGAAGGCGGCGGCGTACCCCAGGGCGCGCCAGCCGATCGGCCGCCACTCGCGGTGGAGGAACCAGATCGTCCCCAGCGCGGCGATCCCGACCGGCAGGAGATAGGCCGCCAGGCCCAGGGCCTGGAACAGCCCCATCGCCAGGGTCGCCCCGAACCGGCCGAAGAAGTTGTGCGGGCTGGTCAGCGCCTCGTTGTGCGTGAAGTACGAGGGATCGTCGGCGTCGAAGGTGAGGGCCGATAGCCCGAGGATGACCCCGAGGCCGAAGAGACCCACCCCGGCGAACTCGCGGAAACGCTTCGATGCCAGCAGGGATCTCAGGTCCATGCTTCCGTCCGTCGGCGATTGCGGTGACCCGCGGTGGGAGGAGCGGGAGAAGCGTCGGGGGCGTCGATGCCCGACCGGCAGCGGGTCATCCGAGATGATACCACACGATCGCCGCGGCACCGAGGGGCCAGAGATACCAGGCGAACCAGTGGAAGCGGTCAGCCCGGACGAGACGCACGATCCAGTCGATCGCCAGGTAGCCCACCACCGCGGCGACGCCCATCCCGAGCAGGCTGGGACCGGCGGGGGGCAGCGGGCCGTCGGCGGCTCCCAGGCCCTTCAGGAACGTCGCCCCCAGGATCGCCGGGAGGGAGATCCACAGGGAGAAGCGCACGGCCAGGTCCCGGTCGATGCCGGCCAGGATCGCGGCGGTGATGGTCGAGCCGGAGCGCGAGACCCCGGGCAGGACGGCGAGGCCCTGGACCACGCCGACGGCGAGGGCGTCCCGCTGGCGGATCCGGTCGGGGCCGCGATCCCCGGATCGGCCGCGGCCGGCCCACAGCAGGCAGCCCGTGGCGATGAGGAACATCCCGACCAGGTCCGGACGGGTCACCGCGTCCTCGAGGTACTTCTCGACCGCCAGCCCCAGGATCGCGGTGGGGACGCTGGCCAGGGCGATCAGCAGCAGCATGCGGCGCTCCTGCCCCGCCAGGGGGCCGGAGGTCCGCGGCCGGACGGCCCCCAGGAGCAGGCCGGCCAGGTCGCGCCGGAAGTACGCGATGACCGCGCCGGCGGTCGCCAGGTGCAGCAGCACGTCGTAGAGCAGCTCCTGCTGCCCGACGTTTCCGAAGAAGCTCTGGGCCAGCACCAGGTGCCCGGAGGAGGAGACCGGCAGGAACTCCGTGAGCCCCTGCAGCAGCGCCAGGAACACCGCCTGTCCGTAGCTCACCGATCAGACCTGGATCACGATGGGGATGATCATCGGACGGCGCCGCGTGCTCTTGCGCAGGAAGCGCCGCAGCTCGTCCCGGACGCGGGTCTGCAGGGCGCCCCAGTCGCCGCGCTCCTCGGCGCTCGCCCCCTCGATGGCCTCGCGGATGACGTCGACGACCCGCGACTGGAGGTCTTCCTCCGGGCCGTCCCACACGAAGCCCCGGCTGACCACCTCGGGCTCCGCGGCCATCGAGCCGGAGGCGCGATCCACGACGATCACCGGGATCAGCAGGCCGTCCCCGGACAGGCGCCGGCGGTCCCGGAGCACCTCCTGCTCCAGCTCCCCGGAGGCGGCGTCGATGAGCACCGTGCCCACCGGTACCCGGCCGGAGATGCGGGCGGCGTCCTCGCGGATCTCCACGATGTCGCCGTCCTCCGCGAGCAGGATGCGCTCGCCGGGGATCTGCATCTCCCGGGCGAGCCGGGCGTGAGCCGCCAGCTGCCGGTACTCCCCGTGCACCGGGATGAAGAACCGGGGCCGCGTCAGCGCGATCATCATCTTGAGCTCCTCCGCGCTCGCGTGGCCGGAGACGTGACAGCGCGGGTCCGGGTGCTGCGCCACCCGGGCCCCCCGGCGGGCCAGGTGGTTCACCATCCGGGTGACGGCACGCTCGTTGCCGGGGATGGTGCGGGCGGAGAGGATGACCAGGTCGCCCGGCTCCAGCCGGATGTCGCGGTGATCGGCGAGGGCGATCCGGGCCAGTGCCGAGTTGGGCTCCCCCTGGCTGCCCGCCGCCAGGATGAGAACCCGGTTCGGGGGCAGCCCCGGGACCTCCCGGGGCTCGACGACCTTCCCCGGCGGGACGCGTAGCAGGCCCAGCTCCTCGGCGATCCGCGTGTTCTGCGCCATGGAGCGCCCCACGAAGCAGATGTAGCGCGAGTGCTCGACCGCCAGGTCGACGACCTGCTGCAGGCGGTGGATGTTCGTGGCGAAGGTGGAGAGCACCACCCGCCCCGGCACCCCCCGGATCAGCACCTCGAGGTCGCCGAGCACGCTGCGCTCGGAACCGGTGTGGCCCGGCTGCTCCGCATTGGTGGAGTCCGAGAGAAGGGCAAGGACACCGGCGTCACCATGGTGGCTGAAGCGCTGCAGGTCCAGCGGCCGGCTGTCCACCGGCGTCTGGTCCATCTTGAAGTCCGCGGTATGGACGATGGTGCCCCGGGGCGTTCCGATGGCCAGGGCCAGGGCGTCGGGGATCGAGTGCGTCACCGCCAGGAACTCGATCTCGAAGGGCCCGAGCCGGAGCCGGTCACCGGGCCGTGCCTCGCGGAGATCGGCGTCCCGCGCGATGCCGTGCTCCCGGAGCCGCTCCCGCAGGAGGCCCAGGGTCAGCCGGCTGCCGAACACCGGAGCGGGCACGTCCGGCAGCAGGTACGGGACGGCGCCGATGTGGTCCTCGTGGCCGTGGGTCAGCACGATCCCCTGGACCGCCTCCGGACGCCCGGTGAGGTAGCCCAGGTCCGGGAGAACCCGCTCGACGCCGAGCTGGGCCGGCTCCGGGAACATCACCCCGCAGTCGATGACGACCGACGCACCGGCATGTTCCACCACCAGGGTGTTCAATCCGAACTCCCCGAGGCCCCCGAGGGGGATGAGTCGGACCGGCTCGGTGGTGGACACGGTTGGGCTCCGGTGGGGCGGGCTGCGCCCCGGAAGGCTCCACGACGGGGGCGGATTATACCGGATCGGCAGCGGCTCCCGGGATCCGGACGCCGCCCGCCGCCGCCGCCCGGTAGAGCGCCGCGAATGCGGCCACGTCGAGGGTCTCGGGACGCGCGGCACCGTCGATCCCGGCAGCCGCCAGGAGGGCCCCAACGGCCGCGCCGTCCAGTCCGGTGCGGTGCCTCAGGTTGTTGGCCAGGGTCTTCCGGCGGGAGGTGAACAGCGCGGCGACGAACCGCCGGAACCCCGGGCCGTCCAGGTCGCCGCGCCGGGGGGCACGTCGCGGTGTGAGGTGAACCTGGGCGGACTCGACCCGGGGCGGTGGACGGAACGCGCCCGGCCGGAGCCGGAGCCCCACCCGGACGGCCGCCACGTCCTGGGTGCAGACGGACAGGTACCCGTAGGCCCGGGAGCCAGGCGACGCCGCGAGCCGCTCCGCCACCTCGCGCTGCACGACCAGGGAGATCCCCCGGAGGCGGTGCCGGGCCCGGAGCAGGCCGGCGAGGATCGGCGTGGCGGTCTCGTAGGGCAGGTTGGCGACGCACAGGGCGGTCGCCCCGGTGCGCAGCAGCTCCTGCAGGAGCCCCTCGAGGTCCGTGGCGGCGGCGTCCGCCTGGATCACCGTCAGCCGGTCGTCGCGGCCCACGGCGTCCGGCAGGCGCGCGGCGAGCTCCGCGTCGATCTCCACGGCGATCACCCGGGACGCCCGCTCCAGCAGGGCCCGGGTCAGGCGCCCCGTGCCGGGACCGATCTCCAGCACGGTATCCTCGGGGGCGACGCCCGCCGCCTTCACAAGGCGCCGCGCGGTCGCGTCATCCCGGAGGAAGTGCTGTCCCCAGCGTCGTCGCGGCATGCGGGCTCCCGGTCCCTAGTGGCTGCGCCTCGGTCGCGCGCCTTGCCCGCGCGGCGCACCGGCCCCCTCGGTGCTTCCGCTGTTCGTGAACTGGACCATCAGAGGATGCGCTCCTCGATGCGCACGGCCCGGATCTCCATCCGTCCGGTGGCCGCGTCGACCAGGATGGTACGCCCGTACGAGCCGCCCGTGTCCTGCCCGAGGAGGCGGATTTGCAGCTCCCGCAGGACGCGGACGGCCGTCTCCAGATTCCGTGCGCCGATCCCGTCGTCGTCGTTGCCGGCCTCGTATCGGAACATCTGGGCGGCGCCGGCGAGCTTGGCCACCAGCCTCGAGGGTTGCGCACCCCGGTGGCGCAGCGCCTCCACGAGGTCCGGGACGCCTGTGGAGACGAAGCGCGAGCGCGGGAGGTCGCCGCGGCCTCGGGGCGGGTGGGGGAGCAGGAAGTGGCCGAGGCCGGACAGGCGGGCGGCGGGATCGTGGAGCAGGATCGCCACGCAGGAGCCGAGGCCGTGGATCGCCAGGCGGTGGCCGGGTCCGGCGACGTGAAACTCCCCGATGGAGACCTTCACCGGCTCCGGCCGGGGTGCCCGGGCGTGGCCCTCAGCCATGTCGTCTCCGCACCCCCCGCAGGAGCAGGTGGATCCCCTCCGGATCGGGCACCAGGAAGAAGTGGCCGCGGATGGGCCCCCCGCTCTCCCGGAACGCCGTCTCCAGCACCAGTGCGCGCTCCGAGATGCCGGCGAGCTGGATGGGGAGCAGGTCGACCACGGCGCCGGCGAAGTCGACGGCGAGACCGGGCACCGACGGGACGAGGTTTCGCTCCAGGACGTGGCTGACCGCGTTGAGGTACGTGGACGACAGGATCTGGCCCACCTCGCGCAGCGCCGACTCGGCCAGGGGCGGCAGTTCGTGCAGGTCCGGCGCCTCGAGCCCCATCCGGCGGAGCAGCGAGGCGGCGCCCGCGGTGGGAAGCGTCAGCAGCAGGTCTCCCCGCAGGTCCCCGAGGATGCGCAGGTGCACCGCGACGAGGACCCGGTCCGGACCGCCGAGGCTCGCCGGCAGGTCGCGTAGCTCCAGGGTCCGCACCTCGGGAACCTCCAGGGTGACGACCTCCCGGAGGAGCTGGGACAGCGCCGTGGCCGCGTTACCGGCCCCGATGTTCCCGATCTCCCGCAGCCCGTCGAGATCCGAGTCCTGCAGGTCGCTGCTTTTCACGGTGTGGTCCCTCCGGCCGCTTCCGCGGGATGGGCGGTGGCCAGGTTCCGGACGTCCAGGATCATCGCGATGCTCCCGTCCTCCAGGAGCGTGGCGCCGGTGTAGGCCCGAAGATGCTCCAGAGGACTGCGCAGCGGCTTGACGACGATGTCCCGCTTGCCGAGGATCGCGTCCACGACGAGCCCCATGGGGCGCTCGTCGCGGTGGAACAGCAGGGCCGGGGCGGGAAGGTGCCTGCCCGGCCGTTCCTCCCCCCGGGATCGTCCCCACCGGTCCCCGGTGAGCCGGTCCAGGCGGATCAGCTGGACCGTCTCCCCGTCCAGACTGATGACCGACGTGCTCCCGAGCCGCTGGACCCTGGCGGGATCCGCCTCGAAGGTCCGCCGCACGCTGCTGACCGGAACGGCGTAGGTGCCCTCCCGCGAGCGCACCAGGAAGGCGTGGATGACGGCGACGGTGAAGGGCAGGCGCAGCCGGATGCGTGTGCCGCCGCCGGGCGAGGAGGAGATGCGCAGGCGGCCCCCGAGACTCTCGATGCGGGTACGCACCACGTCCATGCCGACACCGCGGCCGGAGATCTCCGTGAGACGCTCGGCGGTGGAGAAGCCGGGTGTCGTCACGAGCATCAGGGCCTCGGCGTCCGAGAGCGCCCCGCCCTGCTCCCGGGAGAGGAACCCCCGCTCGATGGCGGCCCGGCGGATGCCGCCGGGGTCCATGCCGCGCCCGTCGTCCTCGATCTCGATGGTCACCGAATCGCTGTGTTCGGTGTTCCGGATCACGATCTGGCCGATCGGCTCCTTGCCGGCGCGCTCGCGCTCCTCCGGCGTCTCGATCCCGTGGTCCACGGCGTTCCGGAGGATGTGGTTGATCGGGTCCACGAGCTCCTCGAGCATCGACCGGTCGAGCTTCACCTCCCGGCCCTGGATCGAGAACGCCACCCGCTTGTCCAGGTTCCCGGCGAGGTTCCTCACCGAGCGCACGAAGCGGGCCGCGATGTGCTCGAAGGGCACCATCCGGAGGCCCATCAGATCCTCCCGCAACCCTGCCAGCGTCTTGCGCAGCGCATCCAGGGCGCTGCCGGCCTCCCGGCCCGGGCTCGGCCCCAGCGCGTTCTCCAGCCGGCTGCCCAGGATGATCAGCTCCCCGAGATGGTCGACGAAACGGTCGAGGGTGTCCGTTTGGATGCGCACCGTGGCGGGGGGCGGAGGCTGCGTCGCCTGCGGGGGGCCGGCGGGTCGGGTCGCCGGGGCCGCCCCGGCGCCAGCGGCGTCGGCGGCGGACATGAACCGCGTCAGCACCACCGACGCGATCTCGGGAAGCCCCTCCAGCTCGGCGCGGAGATACCCCTCGGAACTCGTGGAGGAGAACTGCGCCAGCAGCGAGCCGTCGAAGGGCTCCCGGACGAGCTGTTCCCGGTCGGGCCTGGCGAACACGATCTTCCCCAGGCTCTCGAGCTTCTTGTGCAGCACCACCGCGCGGGCCGCGGGCATGGGGGAGGCGGGATCGATGCGGATCTCGACGTTGTAGACCCAGCCGGCTCCGGGGTCGGCCGAGGGGGACGCGGCCTGGCCCTCCTCCCTTGCCGCGGGGGCGGCCTCCCGCAGGGATGCGGCGACACGGGCGAGGCTCGCGGGCATCTCCCCGCCGGCCTCCACGACATCGACCGCCTCCGACAGGGCCTCCACCGCATCGAGGGCGGCGCGAACGAGATCCGGGGTGACGGCGGCGCGGCCCTTGCGCACGTCGTCGAACCGATCCTCCAGGGCGTGGCTCACCCGCGCGATGGGCTCGAACCCCATGGAGGCCGCCATGCCCTTGATGGAGTGGCCGTGGCGGAACAGGAGGTTGAGCAGCTCGAGGTCGTCGGGGCTCTCCGACAGGCGGTCCAGCGCCTCGGCCGCCTCCTCGAGGTGCTCCCGGGCCTCGGAGACGAACAGCCCGAGGTACTTCTCCATGTCCATCCTGGGACGCCTCAGCCCTCGGCGGTTCCCGCCACCGCCGCCGTCAACACCTTGCGCACCTTCTCGGCGGTGAAGGGCTTGACGATGAAGTCCCGGGCGCCGGCGGCGATCGATTCCATGACGAGAGCTTCCTGTCCCAGGGCGGAGCACATGACGATCCGTGCCCGGGGGTTCTCCGCGACGATCCGTCGTGTCGCCTCGATCCCGTCCATCTCCGGCATGACGATGTCCATGGTCACGAGGTCGGGCTTGAGCTCCCGGTAGCGCTCCACGGCCTCGCGCCCGGTGGCGGCCTGCCCGACCACCTCGAACCCCTCCTCCTTCTCGACGATGTCGGCGATCATCGAGCGCATGAACGCCGCATCGTCCACGATCAGCACCTTCTGGATCATCGACTCCCACCTCCCTCGGGCCCGGATCGGGGCCCCTGGACCGGCGCCAACCGGTAGCGCCGGAGCACCTCCTGCTCGCAGTGCAGGAAGATCTTCTCCGCGGACAGCACGTTCAGGACCCGACCGTCGGGGGACGCGAAGCCCTCGAAGATCTCCGGCTCCCCCTCCGCCGCCGGGCGTGGCCGAAGTCCGGAGAGGTCGACGCTCCTCAGGTCGATCTCCCACGGAAGCCAGAGCGCGAAGTGATCCCGCGGCTCGGAGAGGATCATCAGGTGCCCCGCCGGGGGCGAGATCGCGGGCTCCCCCGGGGCATCGACCTCCGCCGTGCCGGGGCCGTCACCCGGAGGGGCTTTGAGCAGCGCCGCCAGGTCCGCCGCCGTGACCATCCGGCCCCGCACGTCCGCCAGGCCCCGGATGGCGGGGGGCGCCAGGGGGACGCTCCGGACCACGCCGGGCCGCCGGATCTCCCGGATGGCCGCCAGCCGCACCCCGTGTCGGGCCAGCGGTGTGGAGAAGACCAGCAGTGCATCGAGTGTCGGCTCCCCTTCGGCGCGGTGCACGTCTCAGACCTTGAAGATGGCGATCAGGTCCTTCAGGGTGTCCGAGGTGCGGGCCAGCTGCTGCGCCGAGGCCGCCATCTCCTGCATGGAGGCGGTTTGCTCCTCCGTGGCCGCGCTGGCCTGCTGGCTGCCCGCGGCGTTGTTCTCCGCGATCTTGTGGATCTCCTCGATCGTCCGGACGAGCC